>JAQYVQ010000448.1 GCA_030145435.1 Syntrophobacteria bacterium
GGATATTTCGGATCAGAAGCTGGAAAAGGCGAAAGAACTAGGGGCGGACGATCTGATCAACGCGTCCAAAGAAGACCCGCAGGCACGGGTTATGGGGTTGACGGGTGGCGGAGCGGATGCTGCGGTTGAGTGCATCGGCAACACGGATGTGATGATGCAGGCCTTCGGGTCGATCCACAACGGCGGTAAGTGCGTTGTGGCCGGCATGGCTCCTCTCGGTGCCATGCTGAACGTGGCTCCCTTCGAATTCCTCCTCGGAAAGACGATCACCGGAAGCGTCCAGGGGGAAATCAAGCCGTTCATCGATGTGCCCAAGTTTGTGGATATGTTCATGGAAGGAAAGCTTCCGATCGACAAGTTGATTACCAAATCTCTCAGCTTGGACGAAATCAACGAGGGGTTCGAAGCCCTTGAGAAGGGGGAGGCCATACGCAGCGTGATTGCGTTTTAACTCGTCCTCGTCGTCGTCCTCGATCATTTGCCGTGCACGATTCTTGCTGTCAGCTATTAGCCCACCCTGCCCCTATTTTGCGTACATCCGGTTGGGGGGAGTGGTTTGGGAGCTAACAGCTAACTGCTAACAGCCAAGCTCGAGGACGACGACGAGGACGAGAGAGGGGCACGGGGTCTGATCCCTGACCCCTTTCGCCCCCTGTCCCCCCCTCCCCGGGGGTGGACTTTTCCACAGGGAGTATGGCAAAAGAAGTTCCCATGTGGGAGGCAAGGACCTGCCTATCGTTAGGAGAGGAGGGACCCTGCCTCTATCCACGCGACACACATGCGTGCGTTTCTTATGAGGAGGCGGGGGATGATCAAGGTCGAAGACCTGACCAAGTACTACGGTAGCCTTTGTGCCGTCGACCACATCAGCTTTGAGATCCGCAAAGGGGAGATTCTCGGCCTGCTGGGTCCGAATGGGGCCGGGAAATCGACGACCCTCAGGATCCTCACCTGTTTCTTTCAGCCCACGTCGGGCAACGTTTCTGTAAAAGACTACAACATCTACGATCATCCTCTGGAGATCAAGGGTTTGATCGGCTACCTGCCTGAAACGGCGCCATTGTATCACGAAATGCTCGTGTACGATTACCTGAGGTTCGTGGCCGACATCCGGGGATTCCCCAAAGAGAAGCAACTGCCGAGGATCAAGGAGATCTCTTCCCTCTGCGGCTTGCAGGACGTGATGCATCGTTCCGTGAATGAGCTGTCCAGGGGATACAAGCAGCGGGTGGGAATCGGGCATGCCATGCTGAGCGATCCGGAGATTCTCATTCTGGATGAGCCCACGGCAGGGTTGGACCCGAATCAGATCGTGGAGATCCGGAACATCATCAAGGAGATCGGCAAGGCAAAGACCGTTATCCTGTCCACCCACATCCTGAGCGAGGCGGAGGCGACCTGTGACCGGGTGGTGATCATCAACAAGGGCAAGATCGTCGCGGACGGCCCGACGGAATCGCTCAAAGAGGAGTCCGGCAGCTCCTATGACATCCACCTCTCGCTGCAGGGGGCCGAATACACGGACGTGGAGCAGGTCCTTTCCGCCCTCTCGAGCATCCGGAAGATTTCCCGGGGCGAGGATACGGACCACACGGTGAACCTCGTCCTGTCCTGCAGCGCCGGCGAGGACATCCGATCCGATCTCTACCAGATCATCAAACAGAAGGACTGGTCGCTCCTGGAGTTTCATCGAGAGAGCCGAACCCTGGAGAACCTCTTCAGAGAATTGACAAAGGAAGGCTGAGATGAGAGGCGTCCGGCAGGTCTTCAAGAGAGATTTCAAGGTCTATTTCCTTTCTCCGATTGCCTACATCGTGATCTCCATCTTCCTCATCTTGTCCGGGTGGTTCTTCTTTTCAACCTTCTTTCTGTTCAACCAGGCGGAAACGAGACCCTTCTTCAGCCTCTTGCCCATCCTCTTCGCCTTCATCGTGCCCGCGGTGACGATGCGGCTTTTTTCCGAAGAGTTGAACACGGGATCCTATGAGCTTCTGCTGACGCTGCCCGTTTCGGTCCGTGATGTGGTGATCGGGAAGTTTGCTGCCGCCGTCGCCTTTGTGGGGCTCATGCTCGTGCCCACCCTCTCCTACGGCATATTCATATCCTTTTACGGAGACCTGGACTGGGGGCCCGTGATCGGAGGATATGCGGGTGCCGTGCTTCTGGGCGCCGCCTTCGCGAGCGTGGGCCTGTTTGCCTCGTCGCTGACGCGGAACCAGATCGTTGCCTTCATCATCGGCATGTCCGTCTGTTTCTTCCTCACCCTGATCGACAAGATCCTCTTCTTTCTGCCCGAATCCGTTGTGGGTGTGTTCCAGTTTCTCGGTGCGGACTTCCACTTCCAGAACATCTCGCGAGGCATACTGGATTCCAGGGACATCGTCTATTTCCTGAGTGTGTGCTTCGTCGCGCTTTACGGAACCTATCTGGTGATCCAGGAGAAGAAATGAGGTGGCTGTGATGAGCAAGCCAGGAAGGATGAGCAAGCACGTTCGGTTCCTCATGTACCTCGCCGTGGTCGTGTTGTTGAACCTCGCCGGGACAACGCTGTTCTTTCGGGTGGATTTGACCGCGAACAAGATGTTCTCCCTGTCCGAGGCGAGCAGGACGGCCGTGGGCGCCCTTTCCGACCCCCTGACCGTGAAGGTGTTCTTCACAAGCCAGTTGCCCGCCCCTTACAACAACATCGAGCGGTCCCTCCGGGACCTGTTGGCGGAGTACAGCGTGGCGGGAAACCGGTACTTCAACTACGAGTTCTATGACGTGTCTGAGGGGAAGGGGGAAGAGGCGGAAAGGAACAGGGAGATCGCCCGGGACTACGGAATTCACCCTGTACAGATTCAGAAATTCGAACAGGACGAGGTCAGGTTCCAGAAGGCATACATGGGCATGGTCCTGATTCACGGCGACTTGATCGAGACGATTCCGGCCATTACGTCCACGGAGGGGCTCGAGTACAAGATCACGGTCAAGATCAGGAAGATGGCGAGCGGGATCAGCGCTCTGCTCGGCCTCGAAGAGAATGTGAAGGTTCTGCTCTTCCTCTCTTCCTCCCTGCAGGCCGTGGGTCCGCATATGAATCTGACCGGCCTCGCCGAAGTGCCGGGCAAGGTCGAGAGCATGGTCGAAAAGCTCAACGACAGCCACTACGGAAAGCTCACCTTCTCCTCTCTCGATCCGACCCGGGACGAACAAGCCGGCGAAGAGGCGCAAACCTACAATCTTCTCCGACTCCGGTGGGACGCGTTTCAGGATCGGCGTGGCCAGCAGATCCCGGAGGGCCAGGGGTTTGCCGGACTGGTCGTGCGGCACGGCGACCGCGTCGAGGGGATTCGCCTGATCAAGGTGATGAAGGTTCCGATCTTCGGCACACAGTACCAGCTCATGGACGCGGCCGGGCTCGAGCAGGCGATCGGCGAAGCGGTGGAGAACGTCATCCAGGTGAACGAAGAAATCGGTTATCTCTCTTCCCACGGGTGCCTCGAACTCGGAGGGCCTCCCATCCCGGGCCAGCAGACGCAAGGATCCCTCGCGAACTTCCACGACCTCTTACGCGAGGACTACACCGTCCGGAGGATCAACCTGAAGGAAGAGTCGATCCCGGAAGGGCTTGCCTCCCTGATTATCGCAGGACCGAAGGAAGAGTTTACCGACTATGAACTTTACGAAATCGACCAGTACCTGATGAAAGGCAGGGGCCTGATCCTCTTCCTGGACCGATTCCGGGAGGTCCAGACCCAGGACCCGAACCGCCGCTTTCGTCAACAGGGACCGGTCTATCTCCCCCTCGACACAGGGATCGAGAAGTTGCTCACGAACTACGGCCTCTCCAGTTCGACGGCATACGTGATGGACGAGAGCTGCTTCAAGCAGCGGGTTCCAGAGCGCTTCGGGGGAGGGGAGAGGCCGATCTACTTTGCCCCGATCATCAAAAACGAGTCGATCAACAAGGAGATGGCGGTTCTGAAAGACATCAAAGGGCTGGTGATGCTGAAGGCCTCTCCGCTGGTCGTGGATGAAGAGAAGGCGAAGGAGAACGGGTTGAAGCCTGTCCGACTCTTCTCGTCTTCGGATCAGTCCTGGGAGATGAAGGGAAGGATCGACCTGAATCCCCTTCTCCTGCGTCCGCCCGGACCGGAGGAACCTCGCAAGGCGAGCGCCCTTGCCTATGTGCTGGAGGGAGGCTTCCCGAGCTACTTCGCGGACAAGCCCATTCCGGAGAAGGCTGCGCCGTCGGAGACGGGAACCGAGGGCGATCCGGAAGAGGAAAAGGGCAAAGGGGAGAGCGAAATCGATCTCTCGGAGATCCTGCGTGCGGAGGCGACGGTCAAGGAGGGGAAACCGGGAGGGGTCTTTCTTGTGGGCACCTCGGAGATTCTTCAGGACAACCTGATCGACAAGGAAGGAAAGAGCCCGAACGCCCAGTTCCTGATGAATGTGATCGACGCCTTCAACGGAAGGGAGGCCTATGCCCTTATGCGCACGAAGGCCCAGCGGTTTAACCCGTTGCGAGACATCGAGCCGGGCACCCGGACGATGATCAAGTCCTTCAACATTGCCGGGTTGCCCGTCATCGTCATCCTCGTCGGAGGGCTCGTATGGTTGCGCAGGGTATCGAGAAAGCGAATGATCCAAAATATGTTCGGACACTAGCGGGTGAGCAAGGAGAACAGGGGTAAGCGGATGAAACGGAAAGCCGAAACGATCGTCCTTGTCTTGATCATTGCGGCATTGACGGCCTATCTGGTCCTGAAGAAGACGGAGAAGACCCATTACCGCCTTCCTGAGCTTCCGAGAATCGACAAAGAGGACATTACACGTATCACGATCCGGAAGGGCGGTTCGGTACTCACCCTGAAACGCGACGGTGACCGCTGGCGTATTCTCCCGGAGGGCTACCCGGTGGACGGTGCGGTGATGGACCGCATGGTCGAGACGGTGGGCGGCCTCCGGTTGACCGCCATGGCATCCGCCTCGGAGAACTATGCCGTCTATGGCCTCCAGGAGGACGAATGTGTGCAGGTGACCGCCTTCAAAGGGGAGGATCTCCTGCTGAGCATAGGCATCGGCAAGGCAGCCCCTTCGCACCGGCATACATTTGTCAAGCTTACGGACGACAGCCGGGTCTACCACGCGGAGAAGAACCTCCGCAATTCTTTCGACAAGGAAGCCTCCGCCCTTCGTGACAAACAGGTGATGAAGATCGATGAGGAGGTTTCCGAGATCATCCTGACGGCGGGCAAGAAGAACTTGCACATCCTGCGGGCGACAGCTCGCGCGGAGGTGGATCCGGATCAGGCGCAGGCCGAAGTCAAGGAGGAGAACGCCGGCGAGGGCACCCTGCATTGGGAGACCCTCGAAGGGAAGCCGGTGCAAGAGAAAGAGATCGACAGCCTGGTCAAAACGCTGTCGAACTTGAAGTGTGACGGCTACCTGGAGGATAAGAAAGACGACCTCGGCGACCCCACCTTCTCGGTTTCCTTGAAAGGGAATAAGAACTACGAGTTCTCCCTGTACGGCGAGCGGGACGGCAAGACCTTGGCCACATCGTCAGAGAATGACGACCCGTTCCTGATCGCGGATTGGAACGCGAAGAGAATCAGGAAGGAGCTGGACGCGTTGGTGGAGATCAAGGACTGAGGAACGACTTCCTGGCGGTGAGAGGGAAAAGGTCAAAGGGAATGTGAACATTATGAAGAGCTGTTCTTGAACAGCTTGAAGGCTAAGATCTTGTGGATTCCCTCGTCAATATGTAATCCACCCCTTTTACCTCTACCCTTTGACCTTTTACCTGAATCTATGCTGCGCTTGCATCGATTATCTTTCCCCCGTTCGGCAGGTCGCTCCTCTGGAAACCGAATTCCGACAGGAACCGTCCCGTTACCTCCTCGTTGATGTCCCACCCCATGGTCCCCTTGCGAAACTGCGTGGCCACCTGGTAATCGAGAGCCGGTGCGAAGGTGCCCATGTAAAGACGGTTGGGCTGGCACGAGGTGTCGCAGCCCGGCCCCTCTTCGCTCGCCCACAGTGCGTCGATAATGCAGAGTTGCTGACGGGGGAAGAGGACCTCCCCGGATGTTGCGCTCATTTCCCCGAGGACTTGAGGGGTCTTGTTGATGGAGAGCAGGTAATCCGTGGCTCCGAAAACGTGAGCCCATTTCGGGTTAAAAGTGCCCAGGTGGTTCTTCATCGACATAGTGAACCCGCCAAACTTGTCTCGGTGGCCCTTGCACAGGGCGATGTTGATCAGGATGTCGACTTCCCCCGTGGCAAGGTTGGTGAGACAGTCGGTCTTGTGGTTTCCCCCCTTCCAGGGGGAGGGGACCGGGACAGGCGTTTCGATACCGCCCCACTGGCCGACGATACGGCATCCTTCGGGCAGGCCGGAAAAGGGGGTCTTTTCGGTAAGGTCGGCTCCATGTTTGCCGTCGTAGATTCGTATCTGGTGCGCCCTTAGGTTCATCTCTTCGACGAGAACGCGGCACATCTTCCCCATCACGGCGCTCCGCGTGTGTTGAAGAGCGATGTTGTTGGTCTTGATCGCCACCACCACGTCGCTCCAGGCCTTGCCCGGCGGCTTGAGGAGGATCGCCTTCCATGCGTCCCGCACCTGCTTTTCACCGGTCAAGGCCATGGCCATCCGGTCCATGTTCTCTTCCACTGCCCGGGCGACCACGAGTCCCTCCTGGTGGGTCCAGGGGCAAACGGGCACGATCTCGCTGGTCATCCCGGGGTCGTGCACCCCCACCACCCGGAGCCCATCGATATTCGGGTGGTGGCAACTGCCCTCGCGGACGCCCGCTGCAGATTTCGGCAGGAACAGATACGGGGCAACCCCGAAAACAGCGGCGCCGGTGATCGAGTTCTTGAGGAAGCCCCTTCGAGAGATGCGGGCAGGGAGAACGGCTTTCATGGCTTACCCTCTCTGGAGTGGAAGTTTGCGGGACGGACGATGGACGCCTTTCTTTGACAGGGATCCTCGTTTCCTTTTACACTGTATTCTTTGAGATGTAACCCCCCTGCTCTTGGATTCAAGGCGAATTCCCCCTTCGACAGGGTGTCGCGCAGGTTGCAGAACGGTATTACAGAAAGGAAACCGGGATGCTCTTTGATTCCGTCCCGCCGGATGAGCGGAGGTATACACTTCAGGATACGTTCACGTTTTCCTGTCACCAGGAACTGAGCTGTTTCAACGCCTGCTGCCGGAACAAGCACCTGCCTTTGTCTCCCTATGACGTGCTCCGGTTGAAGAGGGCCCTGCGTCTCGACTCGGATACGTTCCTGGTGGAGTACGCGGTTTACACGTTGGATCCCCGTTCCGGTTTCCCGGTCATTTCCCTGAAGATGAGAGAGGATGCGGAAAAGACCTGCCCCTTCGTCTGCGACGAGGGTTGCCGAGTCTACAACGACCGACCGACGGCCTGTCGCCTGTTCCCCCTGGGCAGGGCGTCCAAGTCCGGCGGAAAAGGGGAGAGGAGGGAGCAGTTCTTCTTCCTGCAGGACATACCGGGTTGTCTGGGCAAGGGCGAGACGAAGACGTGGAGTGTGGAACAGTGGCTGAAGGATCAGGGCGTCCTGCCCTACATGGCGATCAACGACAAGATGCTGGATCTCCTCTTCCACCCGAAGCGGGAGGTCGGCAAGCCCCTGGATGACCGTCAACTACAGAAGCTCATCGTGGC
>JAQYVQ010000490.1 GCA_030145435.1 Syntrophobacteria bacterium
GCGTCTCACTTAGGGGACGTTGTTTAATTTGTTAACCTGCGAAAGAAGTTAACAAAATGAACAACGTCCCCTATCTTTATCCGATTTCTGTCAGACCAGGATAGCAGGCAGTTTTGTCAAATGTGTAGGTCTGACCCCTCCTGTTCTACAATTGGCCTGGAATTGCGTTCAGGTCCACTCAGCGGCGGCCATCTCTGTCAAGAAGCTTCTGGTAATCTTCCCAGGTGTCCAGGTCGAAATGGATCGAATCGTCGTCGACCGGGATTTCTACGATTTCTTCCGTGTATTCTTCGAACAGAACTCTGGCCCCCACATCGCCCGTAAGTGAATCGACTCGAGGAAAGAGCATACGGTCTATGATAACCGGGTTGCCCCTCCTTCCCCGGTGGGTTGGCAGGACAATGGACGCCTTGGTACGGCAATACCCGTCGATGAGCGCATTCATTACCTCAGGGCCCACCAGAGGTTGATCCCCCAGGATGAACATCACTGCGTCCGTGTCCTCGGAGACATCCGACAACCCTGCTCGCAACGATGTGCTTTGCCCCTGTGCGTGCGCTTCATTGATGACCACCCTTACACCCTCGAGCCTCACCGCCCTCTGAATTTCGTCTGCCCCATGGCCAAGGACCAGGATCACCTCATCAAGCGGGGCCCCGCTGGCATTCTCGATGACCTTTCCGAGCAGGGTCGTCTGCCCAAATGCCAGGAGTTGCTTGACCTCCCCGATTCGTGACGAGCTTCCGGCCGCCAGAATAACCCCTGCGACCCTGCAATCTCTTTCCCTCGCCAATGCACTCTTCCTTGCCTAGCGTGGCACTGTGGAGGCCTTTAGGGGTCAAACCTACACATTTGACAAAACTCGGTCAGACCAGGCACACGTTGGGGTCAGGTCGCAACTGTCAATCCTGATCTTGGTTGATAATTACGACCTGACCCCACGATTCTTCTAACTGGTGTCGCTTCCCTTCCCGCCCCTGGATTCCCACTTTCGTGGGAATGACAGCGGTTAGACTCGGGGGTTCCCGCGTGCGCGGGAAGAGGCCTTTAGGGGTCAGACCTACACATCTGACAGATTTCTGTCAGACCAAGATAGTAGGCGGTTTTTGTCAAATGTGTTGCTCTGACCCCTCTTGTCTGACAGGCGGTTTTGTCAAATGTGTAGGTTTGACCCCTCCTGTTCTAAGCGCCTTTTTTTTCCTTCGCGGCCCTCGTCTGGATCATTTCTGCTACGATGCTAACTGCAATCTCCTCCGGCGTTTCGCCGCCGATGTGGATTCCGATGGGAGAGTGCACCTGATCGATCGTTTGCTCCGGCACCCCTTTTTCTCTCAAGACCTCCCGGATCAGGGCCCACTTCTTTCTGCTCGAGATCATTCCGATGTATGCAGGCTCTGTCCGAAGGGCGGCCTCCAGCACGATCCGGTCGTGCGTGTGTCCCCGGGTTACGATCGTCAAGTAGGACGAGCCGGTGACCGTGATTCCTTCTAAGGCCGTGGGAAATTCCACGATGTGAATCTCGTCAGCGTCCGGGAATCTTTCCGTGTTGGCAAAGTCGGGCCGATCGTCCAGCACCACCACCCGAAAGCCCACCACCTTTGCCAGGGGCGCAACAAAGGTTGAAACGTGCCCGGCACCGAACAGAAAAAGGACCGGGTCGTCCTCCACGGGCTCCACGAACACGCTCATGCCGAGTTCCGAGATCTCAACCAGACGGGGCCTGGAGAACCTGCAGAGCCCTCCCGCCTTATCCATCAATCCCTCGATCTCACCCCTAACGACCGCCCCTTCTTCAAGCAGCATCCTGCCTTTGCCCTCCAGGGCGGGCGTTCCGTCGGCGATTCTTGACAAGAGGGTCCCGTGACGGCCGCTTTCGATCATTTCCCGGATCGATCGGAACAAGTCGGTCGTGTGCCGGTTCTCCGGAAACAGGGGATCGAGGTACACCTCCACGTTCCCACCGCAGATCATTTCAGAATCAGCTACGTCCTTGCCGCTGAGGAACAGGGGCAGCACGGCAGAGTCGCCTTGCCGGAAGATTTCCTTGGCCCGTTCGAGGACCCTGTGTTCCAGGAGCCCGCCACCGATCGTTCCCAGGAGGCTTCCGTCGTCCAGGATGATACATTGCGAGCCGACCGCGCGGGGGGCGGACCCGGCCCGACGAATGATCACGGCCAGTACCACTCGTTTCCCGGCGCCCAGAAGCTCATCGACTTGGAGGAAGATTTCTTTCTTCATGTCTTCTGCCACATCATGGCTACGATCTTGCCCCCAGCGATCCCGATGTCCGCCTCCATCACCCCTTCAGAGGTTGCCAAGGTGCCGTTCACGAGTTTCGTGTCAAGCTTTTCCACAGGTGACCCCCTTTCATTATTTCCCAACAGCGTTCATGGCCAGGAGGGCGTAAACCTTGATTGCGTCCAGGTACTGATCGAGTTCCAGGTTCTCGTTGGGCGTGTGCGCCTTCTTCGCGGTTCCCGGCCCGATGATGATTGTGGGAATCCCCTTTTCGGAAAAGAACCGCCCGTCACATACCTGCTCGTATCCGAGAAGATCCGCAGGGCGGCCCAGCTCCTCCATCGTTTCTTGCGCCAGCCTACATATTGTCTCGTCCGGCGAGGTTTCGAAAGGAGGAGCGGCGACCAACTGAACCAGGCTCGCGTCCACCTCGGGATCTTCCTTCTTGACTTGGTCGATCACGTCCTCGATCTCCTGGGTGATCCCCTCGATCGTTTCGCCGGGAAGGGTCCTGCGGTCGATCACGACTTCACAGGTGTCCGCAACCACATTGAAGCTGACACCCCCCTTGATGGTTCCGATGTTCATGGTCGCCGGGGGCAGGAACCCTGAATCGCGCCTGCCCAGGGCCGGAACCAGGGTTGTCTGCAAACGGTGGAGAACCTTGACCATCTTATCGATGGCATTCACTCCCACCCAGGGAGTGCTCCCGTGGGCGGTTTTGCCCTTTGTGGTCAATACATAGACGATGATCCCCTTTTCCGCGATGGCGATCCCGCTGTTGTTCGTGATCTCACCCACCACAACCATGTCCGGCGAGTAATGCCCCTTCTCCATCAGGTAGCCGGCACCCTTCGCGGCGCCCGTCTCCTCGTCCCCGACAAAACTGAGGACCAGCGAGCCCTTCAATGGGACATTCTCGACCGCAAGCACCTTCGCCGCCATCAACATGGCGGCCACGCCCCCCTTCATATCGGCAACGCCCCTGCCGAACATCCTGTTGTCTTTGATCACCGCCCCCAACGGGTCCACATCCCAGTTGGCCTCATCCCCCACCGGCACCGTATCCAGATGGCCGTTGTAAAGAAGTTGAGGGCGAGCACCCGGGTTCAGGGTGACGAAGACATTCGGAATCGTTTCATCACACGACACGACCTCCACGTTCTCCGTGAAGGTACCGGCCTTGCGCGTAATTACTTCCACCGCCTTCCGGGTGTCGCCCGGCGGGTTCACGCTTTCGGCCTTCACCAGGTCGGCGAGCAGTTCGATCGCCTCGTCACGTGAATCCTCGATTCCCTTGAGAACTTTTTCTTTCATGGCGTCCATACATTCTTCCCTCTTCCGGGGTTGTCAGGAGTCCTTGCACCGGCAAGTCACTTCTTCCTCTTCTTGCCGCCCTCTTCTCCCCAGCGCGTAAACAGGTCGTGTTCGATCCCAAAGAAATCGAGAATCTTGCCGACCGTCTGGTCAATGATGTCGTCGATGGTGGCCGGTCTGTGATAGAAGGCCGGAATCGGCGGCAGAATGTGGGCCCCCATGTCGGCGGCCTGGCTCATCAACCGGAGATGGCCCTTGTGAAGGGGTGTTTCCCGAACCACGAGCACCAACTTACGCATCTCTTTGAGGGTCACATCCGCGGC
>JAQYVQ010000530.1 GCA_030145435.1 Syntrophobacteria bacterium
CCCGGGTGGGCACCCGATTGGTGCGCGAGGTAGAGGCCCTCGACCTGGGGCACCCGATAGCGTGCAAGCTCCGGCAGGGGACGCTCGTTCCACCACTGGTCCCTGTCACAGCGGATGCCGTACCACGAGCCCCCGAGCATGCCGGTGTTGCGGAACTCCTGTCCCCACGGGCTGTCGCTGAAGGTCTGAACGAGGTTGTTGTCGTCGATGTTTTCCACCACACAGGAGAGGGTCTGACGCATGTACTCGTCCCATTTCTTTTTGTCCTCTTCCGTCCTGTCCATAGCCTCCACACCGTCGACGTTGTACTGAGGCGTGGGCACCATCATCCACAGCGGCCCGTTGATGTAGTACCCCTCACGGGTGCACTGGGGCTGCGTGTGATGGTAGAGGTTGCCGGCCACCATGCCCCACATCGCCTCTTCCGGGGGAATGTCGAGATTCTGCTGCCGGCCCAGCACGCATTCCAGGTTCTTGAAGTAGATTTCCTTGGATTCCATGCAGTAGAACGCACCGGTGAACTCGTGAGGGTCTTCGTCCCGCCACTTGAACTGAGGGCGATAGCGGAGTTCTTCCCGGGTCAGGAAGTGTGTCATGTAAAGGCTTCCGCCCTTGAGGCTCAAGTCCTTGATTCGCTGCAGGAAGCCTGCGTCCAGGTGTTTGGGACCGATGAAGTCGAGGAAGGTCGGCTTGATGTGGGCCGCACTGATCACCGCCTTGTCGGCATAGATCTTCTTGGGGCCATAGGTGGCGTCGTCCCGCAAGCGCACACCCACGGCCCGCCCGTGCTCGATCAGGATCTCTTCCACCGGACAACAGGTGCGGATCACCGCGCCGTGTGCAATGGCACAGCGAAAGATGGCGTGGAAGTAGCCGTGCATGTTCCCGCGCGATGCCACGGGCTTGGCCACGGCCGGGGGCAGAACGGTCGAAATACAGTTCAGGGCGGGGATGGCCGTGCCGGGGAAGTGCCCGAAGGCGCCCGAAACGTTCGCGATATACGCCTGATGCACCTTGAAGGGCTCGCTCTGGATGTACTGGTCCATCAGGTCGAAGAGGGTCCATTCCAGCATCTCCTTGGTCCACATGTCGGGGATATGCTGCTTGAAGACCTGCATGTAGGGAATCGTGTTCTCGTCATTCTCGATGTAGTGCGGGTGGGGCGGACACCAGAAGGTCGCCCGCATCAGATCCTTGTGGCACGGCGGATCGCTGAGCAGGCCTGTGATCTTGGCCCAGCCCATCTTGTCCTCGTCGGACACCTTGAGGATCCCCTCCCGTGCGAAGGGCCCGCGGCCCTCGTCGAAAGGAACGGGATGTCTGGGGTTGTAATCCATGCGGAACCCGTAGCGCCACAACTCCAACTGCTCCCACCCCGGGGCGGAACCCCCGTAGTTTCCGATCGCATGGGGCTGGATGCGCACGCCCGCGATCGGCTCGGTCGTCTCCTGCGCGCCGCCGCATTCCGGCCTCTCCTCGAGCACGCAGACGCTCAGCCCACACTTGGCGAGGTAGGCAGCCGTCGTCGCGCCGTTGTGGCCGGCACCGATGATGACAACATCAAAGCGCTCTTCCCTGGCCATAAGAGACTTCTCCTTTCTTCCGATTCGAGGAGTTACAGTCGAAGGTCAACTGGAAGCCTACCTTTTCTGGTCCCCGGCACCGTCCGTTGAGAGCTGCTGATAGACAGCCCCCGCGACGATCTGCAGGAGTTCGGTGCGGCGCCCTTCCTTCTCCGCCTTGGCTGAATCCTCCTGGAGGGCTGTGGTGACCTGCCACACATCGTCCGCCTCGGCCTCCAGGAGGGTGAGGAACTTGGACCGCACCTCACCCGGCGTGACGTTTTCGTAACGCGTAACACGAACGATGCCCGGCACTTTCAGGAGATCCGGGATGTGGCTCTTTTCGTACCACTCGTGAAGTTCGTTCACGCGATCCGGATCGGTGCAATTGACTTCCACGAGGATCAACCATCTTGCCATCCTTTTTCTCCTTTACCGGTATTTATCCGTATCCGTGGCGTTTTCCCGAACCCGCTTTCTGACCTCCCGCTGAACGGCCACCAGGGAATCCGGCTCTTCCTTGCCCGGCTCCTCCCAGGGTTTGGACAGGCCCATGTCCGTTGCGATGATCTTGTAGCAGTTGTAGGCCTCGCTGGATCCGGCGTTGGAGCCCACGTGCCAGCACCCGCCGGTGGCGTAGAGGTTCTTGACCGGTGTACGGTGGTTGACCAACTCCGGAGTCGGCCTGTTGTCAAAGGTCTGAAACGATGAACGGTCGATTCCGGCAATGCTTCCGGTGGGGGCAAGGTTTCTCATCCGGAGGTGATCCAGGGGACTGTTCGTATCCACGGCGATGACGTTGTCCCATGTCATGTTCGGTGCATAGTCCTCCCAGATACGGATCAGTTCGTCCGCGTACCGCTTCTTGATCTCCAGCCATTCCTGTTCCGTGTGAACCGGGGCCGGCGGGCCGAGCTGTTCATTCTGCAGGACATGTTTCCCCGGGGGCGCAAAGCTGGGGTCCACCAGGCTGTGACAGCCCACCGTGGGGGCATAATCCTCCAGGGGCGGCCACTGGGACATCTTGGTGTACTGGCACTCCCGGGCGATGTGGATCGGGTCCGGGTCCGGCTGCATCCCGAGCCACATGCACTCGTGGATGTCCGGGTTGAACGCCTCTGCCTTGTACGTGGGCGCTTCGTGAACGGCAAAGCTGTACCACATCAGGCAGCAGAAGTTCCTTTCCAGCAGCTCCACATGCCGGGCGGTCCTGTCATCCACATGCTCCCTTCCGATCAGGTCGAACAGGAGCTGCTCCGGGCTCATCCCCGCGCTCACAACGAGTTTGTTTGCGGCAATTTCCGAACCGTCCGAGAGGCGGATCCCTGCGGCCGCTCCGTTTTCGATGAGGACCTTGTCCACATGTTTGTTGATGAAGAACTCACATCCCATCCGGGTGAGAAGCTGATGGGCCGCATGGGCCACCATGTGTGTTCCGCCCCGGTTGAAGCCGATCGTGGGGAGCGTCGCTCCCATGCCTATCATCATTCCGCCCTGGCCGGGTTCGGTGACGTCCACGGCCGAGGACACGGCAAAGCGGAGGAGACAGGACTGCAGTTCCGGGCTTTCGAACCATTCCTTTGCCACGCGCATGGCCGAGGCGGCAAGGATCAATCCGTCGGGTTCGATCTCCGCCTCCATGAGCTTGGGGTACACCTCTGCCTGTCGCGTCAGGATCTCGGGAGACACCCGGAACTCCGCCGGATTGAACAGCATGTCCACCTGCATCCGCTGGTATTCGTCGCTGTTTTCCATGGCCCAGATCTTGCGCCACTTATCCGCGTCCTTTTTCGAAAACCGGGCGATTTCTCCACACGTTTTTTCCTGTGTTGGGTCATGCTTGTCACTGTAGATCGCAAGGCAGTTCTCTTTGTCCCGGAACACAAAGCCGTCACTGCATAGATGCTGATCCCACTGGGCTCCATAGTCCCAGAACTCGGGGAAGTCCCGCCAGATGGGCAGATAGTACCAAGGCAAAATGATGTTCGCATGGGTATTGCCTCGAAAGCCCGGCGCGGAAAGCTCCTCGGTGGCAAGGCAGCCGCCGATCTCGTGACGCCTTTCAAAGATGCCCACGCTCATGCCGGCGTATTTGCTCAGGTACATGGAAAGGAACAGGGCCTTCGTGCCTCCTCCGATAACGATTGCGTCGAACACCTCATCCGGCATGACGGACTCCTGCATTTTTTCCAGACGGAGATTGTCTCAAGCCCGGTCTCTGACGTAGGCACGCAAAGGGCCAAAAACGTGATCTCACGTCTCTATCGGGACTGAACAGTCCAAAAGATATGGACCATACAGTCCAATTCCTACAGAAGGTACATGGCCTTTGTCAAGAAGAAAATGTTGCGTTCCCAGGGGAGGCTCATCCAGAGGATTAGATCGATATTTATTGACACATTCCAGGCAATTATTGTAATGTCCTTTCACCGGGAGTGCGGGTGCCGGAATCAGAGCGCCGATCCTGCGGTCATCGGCGTTTTTTGTAATTGGATACTATAATAAGAGCACTTTGGA
>JAQYVQ010000542.1 GCA_030145435.1 Syntrophobacteria bacterium
GGAAGCGATTGTAGTCGGTCTGACGAATCTGGAGGTCCATGTCGATTTTTCTGAACTGCTTCCTGAGCCAGTCGATTCGCGGTTTTGCCCAGGCCCCGGTCCAGGCGGTATCGAAGTTGATCACCAGGGGGTTGCCCTCGCTGTCCTTTCCCCCCGGATACCCGGCCTCTGCCAGGAGTTGCTTCGCCTGTGCGATCGATCGCCTCTTTGGTCTCGCCCCTGTTTCGTCCCACTCGTATACGTATTCGTTCAATCCCTCCCTGCCGGGCCGCTGACCGAAGATCCCGGACGGCAGGATGTCCTGCGCCGGAATCCCGCGGCCGTTGTCGAAGATCTGAACCCATTCCTCCATGTCGACGGCGATCGAGATCGCCCTGCGGAGATTCTGGTTCTCCGGCGTGTACCCGCCCACCACGTCGTCGAGCATGTTGAAGGCAAAATAGTAGGTCACCGTCGTAACGGTCTTCAGGAGCCGGATCCCCCTCTCTTGCATCGTGTCTGAAAGCGCAATGTCTCCTTCGGTGTTCATCTGAACGGCCTGGTCGAACACTTCGTTGATAATGCCGGAGGTGTCGTAGTAGCCCTGGATGAACTTGTTCCACCGGGGGATCGCTTCCTTTTCCTGCTTGTGGATCACCTTTTCGATGAAGGGGAGTCTCTTTCCCGCATCGTCGAGGAGCCCCCGGCCGCGGTCTTCCGGCTCGCCTTCTTCCGGGTAGGTCTCCTCGTGGAAGTTCTCGTTTCGAGAAAGCACGATCTCTTTGTTCGGGAGAAACGTCTTAAGCGTGTAGGGGCCTGTGCCGACCGGACGGTTGTCGAGCTTCAGGTTTCGTGTGATGAGGGGGGCCTGTTCGTAGAAGCGATCCGCTTCATGGGGCAAGGGTGCAAAGAAGGGCATGGCCAGCCAGTAGACGAACTGCGGGTATTTCCGCTTCAGGGTGATCTGGTACGTGTAACGGTCCACGACGCGCGCCCCCTCCAACGGGAAGGCGTCCAGGTCGAGCCGGATCGGGTTCTCCCGCTCGTCCCTCTCCTGGTTGTACAGGGCCCCTTTCTCCTTCCTCCTCTCGGTCCGGATCCGGTTGAGTTCGCCCTGAAGCTCCTGTGCCAGCTCGTCGAGGCCGAGGATGTACTTCGCCATCGTGCTGAACAACGGGCATTCGAGTTTCGGATGAGCGAGTCTCTTGATCTGGTAGACGTAATCTGCGGCGGTCAGCTCGCGGGTCCCGGTCTTTGGGAAGTCGTCGATCTCCTCGATCCCCCTCAGTCGGTCTTCCGTCAGGTCATCGTAGACGTGCCGGCCGTCCGCATCCGTTGCGAAGCACGGGTGCTCCTGGTAGAGAATCCCCTGCCGGATGCGGACGGTGTAAACCGCCTTTCCGACCTGGTCGGAAGGGGGATCCCCTTCGAGTGCGTTTCCATTCCGGTCGTAGTATACCGGTGCAGGCACTTCTTCCGCCGTGAGGGGAGTCAACTCATAGGGGCGCTTCAGGTAGTGGTACTGCAAGGGGGGTTCATAGATTTGCAGGATGAGGTCGTACTCGTCGGAGGAATACGAAACCGCAGGGTCAAGATGCTTGGGAGACTCACCAAACGTGGTGTACAGATAATTCTTGCCCTTTTCAGAAGGGCGGTACGGGTTGTTCGTGCAGCTCGTCAGCGTGATCAGTACAAGCGCAAGGCCGACAGCGCACGCGAATGACGGCACCACTGGGAGCGTGTTGCATAATCGTGGATATTGCGAGCCGAAGGCGTGGCAATCTCCCGGCCCTGTGGGGCGTCTGTGGCTGAGGTCTCTTCCCCTCCGCGCACCCCTCCTGGATCCCCGCGTGCGCGGGGATGACGGGCTCTTTTTCGGTAGAGTGGGGTTGGGCCTGACCCCCGATCCCTGACCCCTGACCCCTTTCACCTTTCCCCTTTGCCCTTTCCCCTTCTGTGAAGGGATTCCTAGTCCGTAAAATAGGTTACTGCGTTGCGGAAGATGGCCATGCCGTCGCCTTCCTCGGGCAGGGGCCTGACTTCCCTCCGGTATTCCTCTGCGATCCGGGTCCACAGAGGGTGTTGTGTGAAGTGCAGATGTCGCTCCGGGTGGGGCATAAGTCCGAAGACGCGCCCCGACGGGTCGCAGATACCGGCGATGTCATTCAACGAGCCGTTCGGATTCCACGGGAATCGTCCTCCCGCGGCTCGGCCTTCCTCGTCTGCGTAACGCAGCACCACACAACCGGCTGCCTCGAGGCCGTTCAGCGTTTGTGAATCGGTGAAGAATTTCCCCTCGCCGTGGGCAACGGGGAGGTAGAGCTTGTCGATCCCGCGGGTGAACACGCAACGCCCGTCTTCGGGGCGAAGGTGGACCCATCGGTCTTCGTAGCGGCTCGAGTCGTTGTTGGTCAAGGTGGATTTCTGTTCTTCGATGGGCCCTTCCGGCGACCCGAGGAGCCCGTACTTGACGACCACCTGGAATCCGTTGCAGATCCCGATGACGAGGCCTCCCTTCTCGATGAACCGCTTGATCGCTTCGGCCAGATGGGTCTTCACCCGGTTGGCCAGGACCTTGCCGGAGGAGATGTCGTCCCCGTAGGAAAACCCGCCCGGAAACGAAAGGATCTGGTATCGATCCAGATTGTCGTGCCCGTCGATCAGGTCGTTGACGTGCACCCTTCGGGCCTCCGCGCCCGCCTTCTCGAAGGCAAAGGCGGTTTCCCAGTCGCAGTTGATCCCGTATCCTGTCAGCACGAGCGCTCTTGGTTTGGCCATTCTTGTTAACCTTTACGTTCGGATAGTCGCCATTCCCTCTCCCTTGAGGGCTAGGATGAGGGTGGCCCCCTCATCCTGACCTTCTCCCCGGAGGGGAGAAGGGATTGCTTCGATTGCCACTACCACCACAGCGTCCTCTTGTACGCCTCTCGCAACTCCGGCAAGCCTTCCTCGAGGTAGGGGCCGCCGTCTTTTCCACGGACCCGGAGGATGGCATCCTCATGGATGCGGCCCACCGACCGGCAGGGGAGGCCTTCGAAAAGGTCGAGGAAGGCCTCTTCCTTTGCCGGGTTCACGGAGACCAGGATCCTGCCCTGGGACTCGGAATACAGGATCCGGTCCGCGCGAAGGTCCCCTGGTTCGGTGATCACCGCGGCAAGGTCGATCTCCATCCCGAGATCGCCTGCAAGGGCCATCTTGGATGCCGCCGTCGCCAGGCCTCCCAGTCCCAGGCTTGCCGCGGCACAGACCTGCCCTTCGCGGATCGCCTGGTGGAGGGCCGTATAGATTCTTAAGTTCGGTCCCGCCTCCACAGTGGGAACACGTTTTCCGATGTACCGTTCCCCCTGCAGTACCTCGCCCATCAAGGCGTAGTATTCCGAAGCCCCCAGCTCGTCCCGGGTCGTGCCCAGCAGGTAGAGCCGGTCTCCCGGCATCTTGGCGTCCAGGGTGATGCTCAGGGTCACGTCTTCCAGGATGCCGAGGGAGCTGATCAACAGGGTAGGGGGCACGGAGATCTTCACGGGCCGGTCGTCTTCATCGAATCCTTTGAAATCGTTGTACATGCTGTCTTTGCCCGATATGAAGGGCGTGCCGTAGGCGACAGCGAAATCATAGCAGGCACGAGCCGCTCGTTTCAGTTGGCCCAGCCTCTCCGGATCGTCCGAGCTGCACCAGCAAAAGTTGTCCAGGAGGGCGATCCTTTGCGGTGCGGCGCCAACGACCACCAGGTTGCGAATCGCCGTGTCGATCGCGCAGGCGGCCATCCAGTACGGATCGATATCCCCGTAGGTCGGATACAGGCTGTGGGACAGCCCGATACCCTCCGGGCGGTCGAGGAGGGGCCGGATGACCGCTGCATCGCTTGCCACGTCCTGGTACTTCCCCACGAGCGGCTTGATCACCGAACCTGCCTGAACCTCGTGATCGAACTGACGGACAACGTACTCCTTGCTGCAGAGGTTTAGCCGGCCCAGCATCCGCCTCAGGGTCTCGGGCGGATCCTCGGGCTCCGGGAACTCAGGCTCCGGATGGTCCGGCTCGGTGTAGGTTGTCGCAAGGATCTTCTGCGGGTTTCCCTCGTGGAGGAACTCCATGTCCAGGTCCATGATGCGGCGCCCCTCGAATTCAACGACGCAAAGACCGTCGTCCGTGAACTCCCCGATCACGGTGGCCTCCACGCCCCTTCGCCGCATCAGGTCGCGGAGGGGGTCCACGTTCTCCGGGGGAACGGCATAGGTCATCCGTTCCTGGGACTCGCTGATCCAGGTCTCGTACGGGAGCAGGCCCTCGTATTTGATCGGGATCTGATCGAGCACGACCCGGCACCCGCCGCACTCCCGGGCCATTTCCGCCACAGAGCAGGACAGCCCTCCTGCCCCGTTGTCCGTCACGGAGTGGTAGAGTCCCAGATCCCGGATTTCGATCTGTGCGTCGGCCAGTTTCTTCTGGGTGATCGGGTCACCGATCTGGACCGCTGTTGCCGGGCTGCCCGCATGCATGGCCTCGGACGAAAAGGTCGCCCCGTGGATGCCGTCCTTGCCCACGCGGCCTCCTGCCATGATGATCCGGTCTCCGGGTTGCGCCCTTTTTTCGTGGGAGGGCCTCCCATGAAGGGTTGCGGGCAACAGCCCCACGGTGCCGACGAAAACGAGGGGCTTGCCCATGTAACGGGGGTCAAAGGTGAGGAACCCCCAGGCCGTGGGGATCCCGCTCTTGTTCCCGCCGTGCTCCACCCCTTCCCGAACTCCTTCGAAGATTACCTTCGGGTGGAGGGTGGCCTCTTCACGCCCCGGCAGACGGTAATAAGGGCTTCCCTTGTAGTAAGGATCCCCGAAGCAGAACCCGTAGTTGTTCACGATGAGCCGGGCGCCCATGCCGGTCCCGAGGGGATCACGGTTCACGCCTACGATCCCGGTGATCGCACCCCCGTAAGGATCCAGTGCAGAGGGACTGTTGTGGGTCTCCACCTTGTAGCAGATGCTCCAGTCTTCGTTCAGGCGTATGACGCCGGAGTTGTCCCGAAAGACGGACAGACACCAGTCGTCACTGCCCAGCCGTTCGCGAATCGCCTTGGTTGCCCCTTGAATGTAGGTCTTGTAAAGGCTGTCGATTTCGTCGATGCGGGCGGCAAAGATATTGTGCTTGCAGTGTTCCGACCAGGTCTGCGCGATCGACTCCAGCTCGAGATCCGTGGGGTCCCTGCCGAGCCGGTTGAAGTGGTCTCGGATGACCTTCAACGTGGGCACATCCAGGGCCAGCGGCCCCCGACCGACCGTCCGGCCGTCCTCTCCAAGGTCGAGGATTCCCTCCTTGCCCAGGCGGGTGAGCTCTTCGTCGTCCACGTTCAGGCTGACCGTGTCGATTTGCCTGCTCGGTGCGAGTTGGACCTTGGGCACGTAGACTCGGCTGTCCAACGGATCCTGCTCCCAGTCCGTGCGGCTCTGGATCCATGCCTTCTGAATCAGCGGGTTGTACCGGATGGACGCGATTCGTTGCACCTGCTCTTCGGTGAGGAGCCCGGCGAGCAGGATCTGCTCGGCCGAATAAACCGACTCCCCCGGCTGAAAGCCGACGTTCAAGAGGTCTTCGATCGCCTCCCGGGAGGTGTTGCCCACATTGTCCGTGACGCCGGGCAGGAAGCCGATCTCGATCATCCAGTCGAAGGCCTTGCCGGGCAAGGGGCCCAAGGAGGAGTTCTGGGTGAGGGGGTCGGTGAACAACTCCCGCCGGCACCTTTCCTGCTGGCCCTGGTCCAGGGCCTTGTCCACATGGTAAACGTCGAGGATCCGCGCGGAGGATACACGGATTCCGTAATCATCCTGAATGCGCTTGATAAACCGGTTGCCCCGCGGATCAGGGAGTTCGGGTCTGATTGCGACTTCGATCCGTGTGCCCATGAGATGTCGTCCCTTCGATTCAGCCCTTGATACGCTCTGCGTAGCTCTCCTCGAGCGTCCTGACCAGTCCCAGCAGCGTTTCGTTCACGGGCGTGCGGATCCCGAGCCTGGCGGCTTCCCGGACCACAGCACCGTTGATCTGCTCGATCTCTGTCCTCTTCTCTTTCAGGACGTCCTGCAGCATGGACGCGATGTTTCCCGCCGTTGCCTCGCAGACCCCTGCCACCTTCTCGACAGGATGGTCGTAGAGCAAGCGAATCCCCAACGCCTGAGCGACTTGCGCGGCCTCCTCCACGGCCATTTTCATCACGGTCCGCGTGCCTTCATGATCGATCAGCC
>JAQYVQ010000548.1 GCA_030145435.1 Syntrophobacteria bacterium
GTGCTGATCCAGACCAAGGAGATCTACGACATTGCCCTCGAGAGAATCCCGATGAAGAGGCACGCACAGCCCTCCGAGATCGTCGGGGCCGCCCTCTACCTGGCGAGCGACGCCTCGAGCTATGTCACGGGGACCTGCATCACCGTAGACGGCGGGATGATGACATAAGAACAGGGTTCAGGGATCGGGGGTCAGGGGTCGGGCTCCACCCCGCCCCGCCTCGCGCTTGCAGTGTCCAGGGCGTTTCTCTATAATGCCTTTCCACGACATGAATCCCGCACCCGGTGCGAACAAGGCACACGAGAGGAGCCAAAGGCATGGGAAAAGGAGACAAGAGGACCCGAAAGGGGAAGATCTTCCGAGGAAGCCACGGAAAGACCCGCCCAAGGAAGCGAAAGAAGGAGAAGGCTGCCTCGGCTTCCTCATAGCCCCACTGCCCCATTTGCCGGACCTCTGCTATGTCCGCATTCAATCCATCCATCAGCATCCTCCTTCCCGTATACAATGATTCCTCCTATCTCGTGCGCGCCGTCACGAGCATGCGGAGGCAGACCTGTCAGGAATGGGAACTGCTGCTGCTCGACGACGGATCCACGGACGACTCCCCTGAACTGATCGATTCTCTGGCCCGGGAAGAACCCCGGATCAGGCCGGTGCATCTGCCCCATCGGGGCATCGCGGCCACGTTGAACGCCGGCATCGAAAGGGCCACCGGCCGATACATCGCCCGGATGGACGCTGACGACGTGTCGCATGCCCGCAGGCTCGCCCTTCAAAAGGCCTGCCTCGAGGAAAGGCCGGACATCTGTGCCGTGGGGTGTATGATACGCATCTTTCCCCGAAAAGAGGCCTCTCTGGGAATGCTGGCCTACGAGGGCTGGCTCAACTCCGTGGTCACTCCGGAACAGATCGCCAGGGAGATCTTCGTCGAGTCTCCTCTGGTCCACCCCTCGGTTCTCATGCGCCGGGAAGCCCTCGAGGCAGTCGAAGGATACCGGGGTGAGGGACCGAAAGACTACGACCTCTGGCTTCGGCTGCATGCACGAGGGATGCGGTTCGCCAAGGTCCCGCAGGTTTTGTTCTGCTGGATGGACAGGCCGGATCGGGTCACGCGACGCTCCCCCAGCTACAGTCGGGAGGCCTTCCGGGAGTGCAAGGCCAGGCATCTTGCCACGCGCCTTGGAAAGGACAGGAAGGTCGTGCTGGCCGGCAATCGGGAGGCAAAGCATCTGGCAGCCGCATTGGAGAAGGCGGGCCTGCGCGTCATGGGGTACGCGGATGTCAGCCCGAAACGGATCGGTACCGTGTGGGAAGGCAAGCCGGTCGTCGGATACGAGGACCTGCCCGTCCGCTATGATGGCTGCATGCTCCTCGCGGCCGTCGGGTCCTGGGGGGTCCGGGACGCGATTCGCCGGCAACTAGAATCGCTCGGCTACCGCGAACCCGAGGAGTTCCTGTGCATAGCGTGAATAACGGGCTATTAGCTGTTCGCCCCGGTCGGACACAGGCACAAACCGTAGTTGGGAGGGGCATGGGGGCCGGGATGAGCGCAGGAGAAGAATGTGAGCGAAAAGTTGGAGAATCTGAGGAATCAAACTGCGCACGAGGGCGTCGAGAGAAAGCAGCTGCTATGTTTCCTTGACAAAGCCAACGTGCTTCGCTGCTGTCCTGGGTTCCCTCGGAGATTTGTGCCGGGCGACTTTGTAGGGGGAGAGGGAGACGGAGCCCAAGCAAATCGGAGAGGGAACCCAGGACAGCAACGAACGTCTAGACGCTCCTGAAACATAGCGATATCTTCAAGTCCCGCCACTCGTGGCCAATTGCTGAGGTAGCGAATCAAATGATCCAAGAGAAGCACTTTGTTCACAACGGTGATGGCTGGCTTCTGGGCCTGAAGCAGACCTACGAGCCTCGAGCGCTCGATCGTTCCCGCAGACCCGTGGCGATCATTCCGGGATACGGGATGAACGCCTTCATCTTCGGTTACCATCCCCGGGGGAAATCGATGGAGGCCTACTGGGCGGACCAGGGGTTCGAGGTCTGGTCACTGAACCTGCGGGCCCAGGGGAACTCGAAGCGTGTGGGCGGCAGAAAGCAGTACGGGTTCTACGACGCCGCGGTGACCGATCTCGGGGCCGCTTTTGACTTCATCACCCGAAACACGAAGACCAAGGCGGGACGCCTGGACGCAGTAGGCTGCAGCCTGGGCGGAACGTACCTCTACGCAAACCTTACCCTCTCCCCGGAAAAGAACATCCTCGGATCCGTGGTTACCATCGGGGCCCCCCTGCAGTGGGTGAAGCTCAACCCCATGTTGAAGACTGTCTTTGGCTCACCCCGCGTGGCCGGCATGCTTGCGATTCGCGGGGTCCGCCCCTTCGCAAGGCTCACCATGCCCGTTCTGACACGGATCCCCAAGCTGCTTCAAGTGTACCTTCATCCGGAAATCGTTGACACTTCCCGCATGAAGGAGATGATCCAGACCGTGGAAAATCCGAATCGAACGCTCAATCGCCAGATCGCCGAATGGGTGAAGCGGGGAGACCTCGTTGTCCGCGGGGTCAACGTGACCGAGGCAGTCGCAGACGCGAAGAACCCGCTCCTGGTCGTCCTGTCGAACGCCGACGGCATCGTTCCGGAGGCCACTGCGCTGAGCGCCCACCACAAGATGGGCTCATCCGTCAAAGATATACTCTGTGTGGGCACCACGGAAGTCCCGGTCGCTCATGCAGACCTCTTCGTGAGCGATATCGCGCAGGAATGGGTCTTCGAGCCCCTGGCGCAGTGGCTCATCGCCCAGAATCAGGCCCCCCCGGAAGAGAGACGAAGTTCCCGTGGCGGGCACAGCGCCGGCAAGAAGGCCAAGGGAGCGCATGGATGACAAGCTCGGAAATTTGTTTTGTGCCCGCCAAGAGCCTGGCCGGAATGATTCGAGCTCGAAAAGTGTCGGTCCATGAGGTCATGGAGGCTCATCTCGCCAGGATTGAAGAGATCAATTCAAAGGTAAACGCCATCATCACATTGATATCCGATGAAGCCTTGAGACAAGCCCGCCTGGCTGACGAAGTCCTTGCCCGGGGTGAGGATCTCGGCCCTTTGTTCGGACTGCCCATTGCACACAAGGATCTGACCCTCACCAAAGGTATCCGCACAACCTTTGGATCTCCCCTCTTGAAGGATTTTGTTCCGGATCAGGACCAGTTGATCGTCGAACGACTGAAGAAGGCCGGCGCCATTACGATCGGCAAGACAAATACGCCTGAATTCGGGGCCGGTTCCCAGACCTACAATGAAGTTTTCGGGGAAACCCTCAACCCTTATGACCTGACCAGGACCTGTGGTGGGAGCAGTGGCGGAGCCGCGGTGGCCCTGGCTTGCGGCATGATGCCTCTGGCCGACGGGAGCGATATGGGCGGCAGCCTCAGAAATCCGGCCAGCTTCTGTAACGTCGTCGGCTTCCGGCCCTCCCCGGGCCGTGTGCCGGTCTGGCCGACACCCGCGGCGTGGTTTACATATGCGGTTGATGGCCCCATGGCACGCACCGTGGAAGACGTTTCCCTGATG
>JAQYVQ010000584.1 GCA_030145435.1 Syntrophobacteria bacterium
GCCACTTCGGGGTTCGGCTTCTCTCCGGCTCCATGTTTCGTCGAATAATCCCCGGCGTCTCGGTGTGTCATCGCGCTCCTCCTCCGGTTGTCTCAGGCTGCCCGGTGCTTCCATCTTGCCACGTGCTGCGAGTATTCCGCAAGTTGTCCGAAGACCTCGGCAGCGTTCTTGAAGGACCCGTCCACCCAGGGGATGTCCTTTTCGATGAACTTGTTCACCATCATGCGATAATAACGATCAATGTCCTCGTGGTTATGGCGCTCCTTGCGCATCAGAATGTACACCGGCTTTCCGATCAATCCGGTGAGTCTGGAGATCGTTGACGATATGGTCTCGAGGGCCAGGAGCCGATCCTCTTCTTTCTTGATGTTCGACAGATAGTCTGCCGTGAGGAGAACCACCATGGCGTCGATCTGGTCTTCTTCCCCGACCGCCTTGATCAGCTTGTCCATGACCAGGAATCCTACGGCCCCCGGATCCACGGGATTCTTCACGTCTACGTTCTCCTCTGGCAGCAGGTCCTTGAGTTTCTTCATCGTTTCCGGACGGAGGCGCGGCAGGCTCAGGGCCGGTTGCGCCGAAAAAAGGTCAGAGACGTTGACCGTGTTTCCGCCTCCCGGGGAGAAGATCGCCAGTCGTCCGCCGGGCAGGGAGAAGGGGGGCTGAAGGAGGCGAAGCATGCGCAACATGAGGTGCATGTTGTCTACCACGAGGACCCCTGCCTGGCGCATGGCGGCCGCGAACACCTCATCGTTTCCCGCCATGGCGCCCGTGTGGCTCAGGACCGCTTGCTTGCCGTTCTCGGTGGTCCCTCCCTTCCAGACGACGATTGGTTTCCGGGGCGTGATCTCCTTCGCAAGCTCGAGGAATCGTCTGCCATCCCGGATTCCCTCCACATAGAGCCCCATGACCTGGACGGCTTCGTCCTTGCCCATGAACTCCACGATCTCATTTATCGAGATGTCCAGCTGATTCCCCAGTGAGACGACCTTGTTGAACCGGACGCCCGAGTCCATACCTCCCTTGATGGCGTTTATGGCGTGCCCCCCAGACTGGGACGCAAACCCGACGGTTCCGGGACGGTCGATGATCTCCCAGTGATCCTGCCAGAAACCGATCCTGCCGGGCTGGCTGTAGATGCCCATGCAGTTCGGGCCGATCACCCGGAACCCCTTGGCCCGCGAAAGGGCGAGTATCTCCTCCTCCAGATCGCCCTTTTCCATCTCCCCAAAGCCCGAGGTGTGGATCACGACGAAACGGACCTTACCTGCCGGGGTTTCCCTGAGCACTTCTACACACCTCGGGGCCGGCACGGCAAGGATCGCCAGGTCCACCGGACCGGGTATGGCGGCGAGGGAGGGATAGCAGGTGAGTTCGCTCACCTCTTCATACTTCGGGTTCACCGGAAAGATCTTTCCCCGAAACCCCATGTTCAGCAGGTACTCGGTGAAATTGAATCTGCCTGCCGCCGGTTTGGCCGAGGCTCCTACGTGGGCAACGGACTGTGGCTCGAATAGGCGGGCGAGGTCTGTCTCTTTTCGGTTGGGTTCCATGGTCACCTTCCTGAAAGGGTACTCAATAGCCGTATCATGATGCCGTCCATAGAGGGACGCCGCAACGCCTTGCCGCCTTCCGGAGACCCTGGTCAAGGGTCGCAATGGGCAGGCTCGTACGGATCGCCAGGTCCAGGTAGGAAGCGTCATAGGAGGAAAGTCCGTACTCCCGGGCAAGGGCCAGAATTTCCCCGAGGATACGATCCGGGGTTTCATCCTCCACCAGGATGGGCAACGAGCGGACCAGCGAAACGAATCGGGTCGTGTCTGCCCTGGACAGGCGGCGTTTTCGTTCCGCCACCAGGAGCACATTGGCCACCTCGAGGGGCCAGACGGAGGGCACAATTGCTGCCGAAGCCTCGAGCGCGTCCAACACGGCATCCGCATACTTGGAGGCTTCATCCTGAAAACACCACGACATGACGATGGAATTGTCCAGAACGAAACGCTCTTCCATCTATTCCCTACCCTCCTCGATCATCCGCTTGAGGGAGACTCCCCCCAGCTTGTTTCTCTTCCGAAAGGCCCTGAGTTGCCTGATCACCGTCCTCGGGTCCTTCGTGCGGCTCGAATCGGGCGGCTGCAAGACGGCAACCGGGACGCCGTGCTTGGTGATGGTTATCCGCTCACCTTTTGCGACCCTCGCCAAGAGCTTGGGCAGATGGGTCTTTGCCTCGTACGCGCCTACGGTCTCCATAGGGTCCCCCAAAACACTTACTAGTCTGAGACTAGTCTAAATTAGGAACGACGAAAGGTCAAGAAGAAATCGAAGCGGTCATTCTTCGGGAGCATCTTGCGGGAGACTTCGGATTGCCTCGGCGATCTCCCGGCCGAGGGCCGCGAGGGCCCGGCTCTGGGCCGCGACCAGCGCCTCGTAACCCTTTCCGTT
>JAQYVQ010000593.1 GCA_030145435.1 Syntrophobacteria bacterium
CCCCGCGGACGTGGAGGTGGAGAATGGACGCGCCTGCGTTGTAGCAGTCGAGAGCCGTCTGTGCCTGTTCTTCAGGGGTTGTCGGGATGTTCGGGTTGGATTCCTTCCCGTGGAGTCCGCCGGTGATGGCTGCCGTGATGATGACTTTCTCTTCGGAGAGAAGGTTGGGCTTCATGGCCTAGCACCTCCTTCTTGAACAGGGCCGCCAGTGAGGCGATCCAGTTTGTACCCTGCGATGCGGGGAACGAGCTTCCATGGTTTGTTGCGGAGAGCGGGGGAACAAAGCGTCCAGGCCGTCACAGAGCACCAGTGGCCGGGATACCACAATCCCCTCTCCCTTGAGGGAGAGGGAGACCCTTCATTGTCCTCGTTAGTTCTTCTTCGTCGGGATGATGAAGTACGCAATCGACGGCAGCAGGAGCAGGGCGCCCAGCATGTTCGCCAGGAACATGAAGGCAAGCAGGAGCCCCATGTCTACCTGGAACTTCAGGGCCGAGAAGACCCAGGTGCTCACCCCGATGGCCAGCGTCAGGCCCGTCACGAGCACGGCGGCGCCCGTGGTCCTGAGGGTTTCGAGGTAGGCCTCTTGCAGATTTGCACCCTCTCTCATCGAGGTCACCACCCGGCTGAAGATGTAGATGCCGTAGTCGACCCCCACGCCCACGCCCAGGGCGGCAACGGGAAGCGTGTTGACCTTCAGGCCGATGCCGAGCATGACCATAAGGGCGTAGCAGAGCACCGAGACGATGCTCAGGGGTATGATGATGCAGAGGGTGACCCGCACCGATCGAAACGTGATCAGGCAGAGCGATACAACGGCAGCATAGACATAGAGAAGAATCGGAACCTGCGTTGCCTCCACCACCTGGTTGGTGGCTGCCATGACGCCCACATTGCCGGTTGCGAGCCGGAACCTGTGTCGTTCGGAATCGTTCTTCTCTGCGAATTCCTCGATGGCGGCAATCACCCGGTTGATCGTTCCCGCCTTGTGGTCCTGGGTGAAGATCATTACCGGCATGGCACTGCAGTCGCCGTTCAGGAGCCCTGTGGATGTTTCGATGGGCGTGACGGACTGCACCATGGTGATCGACTTTCGCGGCAGGACGCGCCACTGCAGGTTCCCCTCGTTCCAACCCGTGTTGACTCGCTTGACGATCTGGGGCATGGAAATCGTGGACTGCACGCCCGGCACGTTGGCGACCCGCCACTGGAAGCGGTCGATCTCGCTCATGACGTCGTATTCGATGCACCCATTCGGAATCGTCTCGGCAATGGTCGTCAGGATATCCACACCGATGGAGAACTTGTCCACGATCATCGCCGTGTCCATGTTGTAGCGGGAGTCCGCACGCAGCTCCGGCACGCCCGCATGCAAGTCGCCGATCTGCATTTTCGGGGCCTTGTACATCCCGAAGGCGAGCAAGACGGCCGCGATGAGGATGATGATCAGGGCCGGCTTCCTCTGTGTAACCCGGGCCATGACCGTCCAGAGCTTCTCCCTTCCCTCCGCGGCCCGGATCATTCGCTCCCGGTACCCCTCCTTCAGGTTCAAGAACGAGAGCAGAATCGGAAGCAGGATCAGGTTCGTCAGGATGATCACCAGCACCCCGAGACTCGCCGTCAGAGCCAGCTCCTGGATCATGCGGATCTCGATGAGCAGGATCGTGAGGAACCCGATCGTGTCCGTGATCAGGGCAACGCCTCCTGGGACCACGAGGCGCCGAAAGGCCCTCCGTGCAGCCTCCGGAGCATCCGAGCCCCGCTGGATTTCCGAGGACATCCCGTTGACCATCTGGACGCCGTGCGACACCCCGATGGCAAAGACGAGGAAGGGCACCAGGATGGACATGGGGTCGATCCCGAATCCGAGGAGCCTGAGGATGCCCAGATCCCAGATGACCGCGATCACCGAGCAGGTCAGCGCAAGAAGCGTGAGTCGTTGCGAGCGCGTGAACACGTAGACGAGGGCCCAGGTCACGAGGAAGGCCACGCCGAAGAACATGACCACACCGGCGGCACCTTTTGCGATGTCCCCGATCGCCTTGGCGAAGCCGATGATGTGGATATCCACGGCATCATCCTGGAACTTGTCGCGGAGGTTCGTCTCGAGCTCGCGTGCGACTTGGAGGTAGTCGAGCTTCTTGCCCGTCTTCGGGTCGATCTCGACCAACTGGGCGGTCACCATGGCGGCCGTGAAATCGTTCGCCACGAGTCGCCCCACGATCCCTGCCTTGAGGATGTTCTCGCGGACGCGGACCAACCACTCGGGAGTGGGTTGAAACTCCGCAGGGATCACATTGCCGCCGGCAAATCCTCCTTCCACGACCTCGACGAAACGAACGTTGGGCGTGTAGAGAGACTGCACGGTACTCTTGTTTACGCCCGGCAGGAAGAAGACCGCATCGGAGACTTCCTCGAAGACCTTGAAGAACTCCGGCGTGAAGATGTCCCCCTCCTTCACCCGGGCCGCGATCAGGAGGCGGTTGGCCCCTCCAAACTGTTCACGATATTCGAGGAAGGTCTGCATGTACGGATGCTTGAGTGGCAGTTGCTTCTCGAACCCGGCGTCAATCTTGATCTGCGTCACCTGGTAGCACATGACCAGGGTGATCAGGCCGAATACGAGGAGCACGAGCTTCCTATGAGCAAATATTCCACCTTCGATTGCGGCGACTACTTTGTCCATCATGGTTTTCCGCCCAAGCTATCTGTGTGGAGTGAAAAGGCTCTGCTACTGAAGGTCGTCCACCCGGTGAATGCCCCCCTCACCGACCAGGAGAAGCCCGTTGGACCCTACCTCGACGAGCGATGCGATGCCCAGCCGGTCGGGGCGGTTGGCCATCCGGAAGCTCTTTCCGTCATCCTTGCTCACCAGGATCGTTCCGCCCAAGCCGGCGATGATCAAGGTGCCGTCCGCCAACTGGAGACCGGTCTGAAGACCGGAGGTTCTATCCACCACGATCGGCTCCCACGACTCGCCGGCGTCGACGGAGCGGAAGATCTTTCCGCTCATCCCGAAGATCATGAGGGTCCCGTCCTTGAGGGTGGCCGCACCGAAGTAGGTGCCCCCGTAAGGCGTGCTCAGGGCCTCCCAGGTCGTTCCCTTGTCCTTCGACCGGAAAACGGTACCAAACTCTGCCCCCACGAAGAGCGTTCCGTCCGATGCCTCCACAAGCTTGTACCAGTGTCGCTCCTCCTCGTCCAAGTCGCGTTGTTCCCAGGTCTTTCCCCCGTCCTTTGTCTCGAGGACATAGGCGTAGGCCCCGACTGCGAAGCCATGGTTCGCGTCTTCGAACCACACGTCAAAGAGTGGGCACGCATCGTCCGGGGCCCAGTATTGACGCTCCCAGGTCTTTCCCCCGTCGCTCGTGTGGAGGATCACCGAGTCGTGGCCCACCGCCCAGGCCTGTTTCCCGTCGATTGCCGTAACGGCGTTGAGCATGCTACGCGCCGGCACGCGGGCCTGCACCCAGGTGGCCCCGCCGTCCTCGGACACGAGGATGTGTCCCCGGTCTCCGACCGCGAAGATCCGGCCGTCGGCCTCCGCTGCGCCCAGGAGCAAAGACTCGGGCGCGAGACGGGCCATCTCGGCCCACTCCATATCGTCCGGTGTTGTTTCCGCCTTGGAGACAGGGAGCAGGATTGAGAGCGTAAGAACGGCAGCAATCATCAATGCGGCTGCCGGGGCCGCCCGGTGCGAGACCGGGCGGACAAACGAAATTCCTCTAGGTGGCTTCATAAAGAACCCCTTCACCTGGGAGGCTGACCAACTCGGACAGCCCCCTGGTCGATACAGCTGTCTGCTTAACGGCGTCCCATCCTGCGGACTGTCGCAGGCGTGAACATGTCTGCGGTGTACTTCTCGTTGAAGCTCCACATCTGGCC
>JAQYVQ010000648.1 GCA_030145435.1 Syntrophobacteria bacterium
TCCCCTTCCCCGTAATTCATCCCTCGTAACTGCTCGTCTTTACCTCGTCCTCGATCAAACAGTTCTCCCCCTGTCTGCATCTGTGGCCTGCCGTTCCTCTCAGAAGCCGCACCAGCTCCGAAAAAAACCCTTGACCTGCCAAAAAGAGATTCTCCATAATAGCAATAGAATCCCAACAGAAAGGGGGATGATATGAGTGTTGCAAGCATCCTGCAGGGCCATGAGTTGCTCAAGAATCTCACGATGGAGGAGGTCGACAGGATCAGCAAGTTCTCGGAAAGAAAGATGTTCGAGAAGAACGACACAATCTTCCTCCATGAGGCGGATGCGGCCCAGACGTATATTCTGCTCAAGGGTCGAGTGCTCTTACGCCTGCCTGGCAAACCGGATGAATTCCGGATGGTCATCGCCAGCATCGAAGAAGGAGAACTGTTCGGCCTCTCCCCTCTGTTGGGGTCCGCCAAGTACACGGCCGAGGCCCTGTGCGCGGAGCCCTCGGAAGTGCTGGCCATCGATGCGCAAGAGCTTCGTGGCCTCCTGCAGGCGGATTGCCTGGCCGGTTTCTACATCATGAACGAGGTGGCACAAGCTTATTTCACCCGCTACATTGAACTGCTCGGCCGCCTCCAGGGGATCATCACCCAGATCCCGGTGAGCGCCAGCGTCTGATTGCGACACGCCCCGAAACTTGGGCGGGTGGACTTGCGGACTGCGTTCGTCCCTCTTCTTGGCCTTCGCTGAGGGCATCGGTCTCGTTGGCTGATGACGGAGCACGGATGCGCTCGTGCTTACGTTGGAGAAGGCAGACTCGGCCGGCCCCTCCATTCTAAGGAGCAGTGCCTTGCCTTGGTCCGATTTCTTTTCGGGGTGCCCCGTGGCCGGATGAGCACGACTGTGCTTTTTTGTTTCCCCGCGCTATGATTACTCCCTAAACAGACACCCTGAATAGAATTTCATGGAGGGCTGACAGGTGCTACTGGAAAAGTATCGAAAAGTGCATTTCCCGGAGACCCTTTTCCCAGAGTTCGTGGTGAATCGTGAGAAGTGCACCCAATGCGGTCGATGCGTAGAGGCATGTCCCACGATGGGACTGGAGATGGGAACGGACGGTTTCCCCTACCTGCGAGGGTTCAAAGGGATCGAGAGGGCCTGCCTTGCCTGCCGGAACTGTGAAGTGGTCTGCCCCTCGGGAGCCGCCAGGCTGGACGGCGTCTATCGGGTCAAGGAGGGTCGCTACAAGACGATCCTGCGCGGCAAGAACTCCCCGCCCAACCCGTTCAACGACCCCGAGCCCCCCTCCTTCGAGTCTGTAACCAAGAAGCTCACCTCGGTGGAACGGGTGATCCTGAAGAGAAGGAGTATCCGGCTCTACAAAGACAAGCCTGTGCCGCGGGAGATGATCCACCGGATCCTGGAGGCCGGCCGGTTCGCCCCCTCTGCCGGGAACTGCACGCCCTGGAAGTTTACTGTGGTCACGAACCGGGAAACGATCCAAGAACTCGAAAGGGACAGCATGAAGGTACTGCGCCGTATGCGGGACGTCTATCTCGGCGCGAAGGGGTGGAACAAGACGGCCGCAACGCTCTTGAGTTACATGTCCGTCAACAAAGGGGATCAGAGACCGATGACGGCCATCGAGAAGGCGGATCATTGTCAAGATGTCATTTACTGGAATGCACCCGTTGTCATCTTTCTCATGATGGACACCCGCGGGATCAGCAATCCGGACCTCGACTCGGGGATGTGCGGGCAGAACATGGTGCTGGCAGCCCACGCGATGGGATTGGGCACCTGCTACATCGGCCTGACGATTGCGGCGCTCGACTACCTGCCCGCGTGGAACAAGAGGCTGGGCATCGAGCCTCCCTGGAAGGCGGTCACGTCCCTGTGCGTCGGCTACCCGAAGGGCAAGATCGACAAGCCCGTAGCCCGGGAGACGCTGGAGGTGAATTGGATCGAGTGAGGGGCCGGCTATTCCGCCTGGGGCAGATCGCCCTTCACGTATTCCTCGAGCAACATGATCCGATCGTGACCCCAGAACATCTTCTTGCCCACGAAGAAGGTCGGCGCACCAAAGGCCCCACGTTCTACCGCCTCCGCGGTGTTCTTCTTGAGCACGTCCTTGATCTCCGGGTCTTGCGCCATCTGGGCAAGCTTCTCGCCGTCCAACCCGACGGATCGAGCGATTTCGTTCAGGGAGTCCGGTTGGCCCGGGTCCTTCCCTTCCTGCCAGAGGGTACGCATGACGGCAGCGGCGAACTCCTTGCCCTTACCGAGCGTGTCCGCCCCAACGGCAGCCCGCATCGGTATGAGGCTGTTGATGGGAAACACGGAAGGAAAGGCAAAATCAATCTTGTAGTGGGCAGCCCAGGTCTTCAGGTCGTCGAGCATGTAGTTGAGTTTCGCAGGGACCTCCAGGGGTGGCCTGTTGCCCGTCTCCCGGAACACCCCCCCAAGAAGGAAGGGCCTCCATTGTGCCCGGGCATTGCACGCCTGCGCAAGCTGCTCGATGCGGGTCGAGGCAAGAAACGTGTAAGGGCTTCCTACATCCCAGAAAAATTCGATCGTCCTTTTTGACATTTCTTCCTCCTCCATCCTCGTAATTGTTTCCCGAAACGCGTTTAGAACATTCGATGATCCGGACCCCGAGATAGTTTCGAACCTTGAGATATGGCGGGCTATGTGGGTCGACAGGAAACGCCTGTTATGTTTCCCGGTGGAGCTCAAGTTGCTCGGTGCTGTTGTGGGTTCCCTCGGAGATTTGTGCCGGGCGACTTCGGGGGAGGGAGAGACGGAGCCCAAGCAAATCGGTGAGGGGACCCACAACAGCACCGAACCACAGGCCTCGGCCGAAACATAGCGGTATTCCGAAGCTAGAGCGTGAGCTGGTTGATGAACTCAACCAGCTGCTTCAGATTGCGGCATTCGCGGACTTCATCGCACTGCTTGGCATACCGATGCATCATGGAATCTCCGAACTTCCAGAACCCCCTGTTTTCCGGGTTGAGCCAGATCGTCCGGCGTGCGCGCGACCGTACGCGGGCGAGATACTCCTCGCCCGGCACGAAGAAGTTGTTCCGGCCGTCCCCGATCACGATGAAGGTGGTCTTTCGATTCACCGCATCCATGTACTCTTCGAAGAACTGCTTGAACACGTTCCCGTAG
>JAQYVQ010000001.1 GCA_030145435.1 Syntrophobacteria bacterium
GCCACCACCGTGATGGCGGGGTTCTTCCCGGTATTCTTCAAGTCCTACTGGAGTGCCGGAACGGACGTGAACACGAGCACGGCCCAGTTGGGCCTCGGGAACTCCCTTGCGAGCCTCGCGGTCGCCGTGATGGCGCCGTTCCTGGGCGCGGTGGCGGACCGGGGGACGGCCAGGAAGAAATTCCTGTTGTCTTTTGCCTATCTGGGCGTGCTGGCCACGGCGGCCCTTTGCGTGGTCGGGCAGGGTCATTGGGAGATGGCCATCCTTGTCTACGCCGTGGGGATCCTCGGCTTTTCCGGGGCCAACGTCTTCTACGATTCCCTCCTGCCCGAGGTGGCCGGTGAGGACGAAATCGACTTCGTCTCCGGGCTCGGATTTGCCATGGGGTACCTGGGTGGCGGCATCCTGTTCGCCCTGAACGTCGTCATGGTCTTGAAGCCGGAGCTGTTCGGGCTCACCCCCACGACGGCGGTCCGGCTCTCGTTCCTGACCGTGGCGATCTGGTGGGGCACGTTCACCCTGTTCACCCTTTTCTGGGTGAAGGAGGCGCCTCATGCTCCCGATGCCGCCGGGACCACCAACATGTTTTCGGGCGGGTTCCGTCAGTTCACTGAGACCTTCCGGAAGAGGCGTCACCTGAAGACGGTCTTCCTTTTTCTTCTGGCCTACTGGTTGTACATCGACGGCGTGGACACGATCATCCGTATGGCGGTCGACTACGGGTTATCCCTCGGGTTTGCATCGAGCGACTTGATCCTGGCCCTGTTGATCACCCAGTTCGTGGGGTTTCCCTCGGCACTCCTCTTCGGCCGCCTGGGCGAGCGATGGGACGTCCGCAAGGCGATCTTCCTGGCCATCGGGGTCTACATGTTCATCACGGTCTGGGGCATCATGATGACGGAGAAGTCGGAGTTCTACGTCCTGGCGATCCTGATCGGAACGGTCCAGGGGGGCGTTCAGGCCCTGTCCCGATCCTACTACTCCCGCTTGATCCCCAAGGCGCAGGCGGGTGAGTTCTACGGGTTCTACAACATGCTCGGCAAGTTCGCCGCCATTCTGGGCCCTGCACTGATCGGCCTGGTCGGGATCGTAGCGAAGGGCCGTCTCATGCCCGTGGCCCCGTCCCCGGAACAGATGGCCGCAGTCGAGCAGGCGGCTTCCCGGTGGAGCATCGGGTCCCTGCTGATCCTGTTCCTCGTGGGCGGGACGCTTCTCTACTTCGTCGACGAGGAGAAGGGCCGCCGGGAGATCGAGGGTTACGAAGAACCGGCGGCATAGATTCTGAAGATGCGAAAGGTAAGAAGTCTGTGCAAAGAATGGGTTCGTATTGACCCTTGATTTGCGGTAGCAGAGGAGTCGCTCATGAAGCAGCCGAAAGGACCGTACGGCCCGCCAAGGCAGGCCACGCATCGGGAGGCGGAGAAATCCCTGCCCAAATTCGATCGGTACAAGAGGATCAGCTCTTATCCGATCCTCAAATGGTTTCTGAATCCGATCTGGTCTCCCCGCCGCTGGGAGGTGACGGCCGTGCCGATCAATGTGGAGGTCACAGCGCCGGAGACCGTTTCCGTTCCAAGAAGGATCATGGAGCGACTGATCCAGGAGGCGGAGGAGATCTTCGTGATGGATACCTGCTACTGCCGGGAGGTGTTCAAGCACAAAGAAGAGTACGTCGATATCGGCTGCATGGCCTTCGGCACGGGGACGAGAAGGATTCATCCAACCCACGGTCGCTTCGTGAGCAAACAGGAGGCCGAGGAACACGTCCGGAAGGCCGCGCGAGCAGGGCTGGTCGCAGACGTTGCCTGGGTTTGGGTCGATCCCTACACATGGGGCACCCGGCCTTTCGATCAGCAGCTTTTTGTCTGTTTCTGTGACGACAAGTGTTTTTACCGGGGGTCGATGCAGAAACGCGGACCAAACCTGAACAAGACCTACAAGAAACTCCCAGGTTCTTCTGTCTGGGTTGACAGCGCCAAGTGCGACGGTTGCGGTGCGTGTGTCGAAAGCTGTTTCGTAGCGGAGATGAAGCTTGTGCACGGGGTGGCCACACCCGGAAAGGACTGCAAGGCCTGTGGTCGATGTGCCGAAGTTTGTCCTGGAGCCGCGATTGAGATCCGTTTTGATGACGAAGAGGCGATCTTCCGTGATTTCATGAGCCGAATCCGGGCAAGGACGAGCATCGCCTCTAAAGAGCAGCACGGCTGGACAAAAGGAAACGATACGCCCTAGCGATGATTTCTCGATGGGAAAGCATCATAAACTCCGTCCCGTTGCGTACATGGATTCATAATCAAAGGTTTCGAACGCAATCTTCGTTTCACTCAGCCATCCACTCATGACGCTATCTTGGTCGACCAAGATGCAAGGACACAAGATCGATAGATAAGAGAAATACCAAATCCGTCCCTAGCCATTCAGACAAGCAATTTCATTGAGGCATCTTAAAATAGACGCAGGCTGCTTCGAGCAGAATATCTCTAACTGAAATTGTTACACATTCTGAGAACCATTTGGTACTGATAATTCTGATAGCGCTCATCAATCCGTCTTCTTCAGGGGCGGAAGATGAACTATGAGCGGGTGATGACTCCCTGAAAGCTAACCAATCGCCAGCCCGACCACATAGAAGACCGTTGACAATGGCCACTTGTCATTGGTAGAATATCTCATGATTCGCGGATTCAGGCATAAGGGCCTCAAACGGCTATTCGAGAAAGGGCAGACCAAGGGCATCCGCCCCGATCACCTCGAGAAAGTCGAGAATATCCTGGCCGTCCTGAACTTTGCCGCACAGCCTGAAGACATGAACCTGCCCGGCTTTCATCTCCACCCCTTGAAAGGTGATCTCAAGGGCTTTTGGAGCGTGACCGTGCGGGCGAACTGGCGCATCATCTTCCGATTCCAGGAAGGCGATGCCTACGATGTTGATCTGATCGATTACCACTAGAAGGAAGAGACAATGACTATGAAGAATCCACCGCATCCCGGCAGGATCCTCCGGCAGGAGTGTATCGAGCCCCTCGGTCTAACGATTACGGAAGCAGCCTCGCGACTTGGCGTAAAGCGGCAGACACTCAACAACCTTGTCAATGAGAAGGCGGGAATCTCCCCGGAGATGTCCATTCGGCTGTCCAAGGCTTTCGGCAGCCGTCCAGAGGTCTGGCTGGGGCTTCAGATGCAATACGATCTTGCCAAGGCCCAGAAGACGGCACACCGCATCAAGGTCCGCAGGATTGCGGCCCCCGACGGCAACGCAGACAGAGTGGCGGGCCACTGACCAAAAGGGGACTTGAAACGTAGATTCCGCCCCACCTATTCACCCTCTGTTACAGCACGGTCGATCGCAGGTCGAGCCTACCCGCGAGCCGCAAAGATTCCGTCTCATGCCAATCCCCCAATGAAGTCGGTAGTGGATCCATTACAGTGGGATCAATCCACATGCCCTAAGGGGTGATAGCGCACCCGAGGTCAAGCTTTCCGTTTCCACTCCAATCAAGGTTCGGGTGGTCTGAGTGTGTTGTGTCGGTCGCACGGAGACATTTTCCCCTACGAACCAAAGAGACCTTAATCTCTAAAGCGATCGGCGATGGCGTTTCTGGAAATATTGAGCAAATGTGAAAGGGAATCCGCTTGTTTATTGTTCAAGTACTATTGACCATGCTTCAAGACTTTTCCCGAAGTGGCACCGGTGATTCTCTCATTTCTTACGGCCAATCGGCCGTTTACAATAACGTATTCAATCCCCCGTAGCGTTTTTCGGTCTCTATCGGGAGATCTGCAAAGAGACGTTCAAGACAGGAGAAACAGTTCTGTTTATTCATACCGGCGGCCTGTATGGTCTTTTCCCCCGTGGACGGGTCAGTGACTGGGCATTTCTTTTCCTATTCCTCATCTACGAATTCCCATCTTCTCCGCCTCGACGAGAGCCGAAGGCGGCTTCAACTATTTGAAAAAAAAGAAGAAAATACTTTAAACGGTGTTTCGCACGGTTCTTGCACAGCTTCCTGGACTTTGGCTTGAATGCTTCTCGTCCCCTGTTTCGCCCCCAGAGGAGACACCCATGAAGATCTGGATCATCGAACCGGACGAAACGTGTGTTACGACTCTTCTGAAGGATCAACTCAGTCTTATGGGCGAAAAAACCGGAGTTCTGCCTTCCGTCGATTCCGATGATCGCCTGCGTGAGGAAAAAAGGCTGTTTCCCAGGATACCCTGCTTCCTA
>JAQYVQ010000059.1 GCA_030145435.1 Syntrophobacteria bacterium
TCGGTTTCAAATGGAAATCTTCGTACGCTCTGTGTCTTACCGATTCCCACCAGAGCGAGCGCATCCGGATCCCGGGGCCTATCGACACGGTCATGGCCTCATCGTCAAAGGACATCAGGTCAGCCATACGCTTGAGATCGACGAGAATACCGCCCTTACGGGTAATGGCCAACCCTCCATGATTGAATCCGGTAGACAGGGGAACAACCGGGATGCCATGTTCATAGGCTATTCTGATAACAGCCTGGACCTCTTCGGTGGTCTGGGGCAGAACGGCAATATTCGGTCGCTCACCAGAGAAGATGGTGAAATCCCGGCCGTAAGCGCTCAAGTCTACCGGGTTGTTGCTCACCCATTCAGCACCTATGCTCTCAGACAGTTTGTTCTTGACCTCTTCCAGATTGGAGACCGTCAATCCGACTTCGCCGTCTCCTGTCTGAAGGGGCTGCCACTCGGGATCTTCGTCCTTGATGATGCGACCGGGATTTATTACATTGTGAGGATCCAGCATCTTCTTTATATGTTTCAATACCGGTAAATGATTGGGGATGCTGGTATAGATCTTACGCCCTAGCTCCCCATGGGAACGATCAAAGAAGGCGCCCAAGTCTGCCAGGGACAAGTTCAAAGCGTCCATAGCAGAAGCATGGGCCGGATCGTCGGAAAACCAGTCATAAACAGCGTACACGGCTCTTCCATAATCGAAAGAGGAGTAGATCTTCCCTACCTTCTCGGGGGAAAGGCCGGCCGCTGTCGCGGCCTTGTCAACCTCGGCCTCAAGCCCCTTCATCTTGGAGAACAGGGCATAGAAACCTGTGTGATGATCACTCGCCTCCATCCAAGGCAGATCCAGTTGCTCGGTCATGGGCGCAACAAGCCGGTCTTCCTGCCGGCACGCGAACTTCTCGAGTAGCTTGCCGACCCGATCCGTATTGTGTTCCACACGCTTGGCCCGTCCGTCAAAACCGATGATCAGGCTCCAGGCAGGATAATCCTTCGGGTCGCCGCCTAACCGGTTTGCCAGAGAAACCCGGTTCATGCCCACATACTCTATTCCCAGCTCCGTGCGGGGAACATCCCTCATGGCATTCCGTATTTCATTGACATCTTCAAAGGCATAGACCAGGCAAGTGCGGCTTTCACATGCCGGCCAAAGCATGATGGAGGCCCGGGTCATGACTCCGAGAACATCATCCGCACCAAAGAACCAGTTGGACAGGTTCGGGCCGCCCTCGTTTCTGCCGTCCGACTCGTCGCTGAACCCATGCGTCCCGGTCCGATGAATTCGACCGTTGGCCAGCACCAATCTCAGATTGGAGACCGGATAATCCCAGTATTTAGATGCGGCCTTGCCGACGACCCGAGCCGTATGGCTTTCAGCCACGGAACTGGAATTGGCCGCAACAGGGGCAGCCGCTTTCATTCCGCGGGTCTTTAGAGCCTCATTGAGCTGATCCCAGGTGACACCCCTTTGAACATGGGCCATCAGAGTATAGTTATCTATGATCTCAATCTCATTCATCCGTTCAAAATCCAGGAAGATGCCTTCCTTATCCAGATCTTCTTCAAGGAGATAGCGATCATTGGCCGTTATGATCGCTATTTGATTGTCCCGCGCCAAATCCACAATTCCTTGCACTTCTTCGTCATTGTTGGGGCGGACGGTCACGAAGGAAGGGGTTTCCCACCCTGGACGTAAGAATCGCTGGGTTCCGGTTGTCCCCTTTATTACATTCTCCTGTCCAACGATCGCTTTCAGCTCATTCAAGACCTTTTCTTCCATGGGGATTGCTCCTTCATCTTTAGGCCATTGGGGGAGAGTGATCTGAATACCTGAGTGACTCTCCATGCTCCTTGGGCACGAGGAAAGTTCTTTGGGGGGTCAATAAATAAACTGTCCAATTGGTCAAATTCCATATACATAAGTTTTAGAGCCTTCTCGCCCATCTGTCAAGAGAGACTTGCTTATGAGCTGCAATCCTCTTCTCACCTCTTGGGACAAGGCCGTGGGAACCAGGTCCCTCTTCGTATTCCCTATTAATGGCGCTGTTTGTGATTCTTCGGGTATATCTGGTAAAAGGGGCTCGGGGCCCGAGGGGGTGTAAGGCGGCATAATTCAAGGCGAAATGGGAGAGAATCAAAGGTCTCCGATCCGAAACAAAATGCGAGGAGAAATAGAAATGGATCCGAACAAACTACAGCTGCTGTACGATCGTATGGAGATAATCGACACCCTGAACCGTTACGCCACGAGTGTGGATACCCGTGATTGGGACCTGTTTCTCACCTGCTACACGGACGAGATGATTGCCGATATGGTCTCCGTGGGATTTGACAAGCCCATGACCATGTCGGCAAAGGACTTTCTTGAAATTATTCGGCAGGCCGTCAGTCCTTTTGATAGTACCCAGCACCTTATCTCAAACCATGTTATTGACATCCATGGGGACAGCGCCACCTGCGTCTGCTACCTGCAGGCCCAGCATTTCAGCCAAGACGATACTGGCGCACACGCTGTACTCATCGGTGGTTATTATTCCAACAGCCTCATCCGAACACTGGCGGGCTGGCGAATAGACAAGTACAAGGTAGTCAAGACATGGATGACCACCACCTGATTGATGCCGTCGAAAGAAACCCATCTGAAGCGTTCAGAGGTCGATCAGAACGGGTGAGCGTCGTTTGATCAGTTGGTGGACGGAGATGATGGCACCGGGGAGGGTGCCGGCTTCGGCAACTGCTTCCGGACCATGTCCACGACTTTCCACGCGTTCTTGGCGCATGCAGGGGAGCCTGTCCAGCCCGGCTCTTTCACGGCATCGCCCACGTTGTACAGGTTGGGTATCGGGGTTTCGACCGGCATGTCGTAGCCTGGTGGGGTCCGCATGCAGGGAAGATCATCGTCGATATCTTTTACAACCCATTTCAGCACGCGGCCGTGCTCCTTGTACAGGGGGAAGGCCTTGTGCATATCCTCCTCGTTTCGCTTGAGCTCCCGCTCAATGTCCATCGGTTCCGTACAGCTGGCAGGAGTGCCGCAGGTCCAGAGAAGGTGTTTGCCCGGAGGGCCGATCTCGTCCGAATGCAGGGTCAGGGTGACGCCTGTTACGATTGCCTGGGTCCCGGTGATCACCACGAGCCCCGTCTTGTCGAGAAGGGGCACGTCGCTCTCGATCAACCCCATCACGATCGGAACGGGCTGCAGGGTTTCGTTCATCTCCCGGATGTAGTCCTGGAAAAGGGGATTCTCACCGACCAGGTCCACCGTTTGTTTTACTCCGGCGTTGCTGATGACCACTGCCGCGTCGACGTCGAGTTCGCCCTGTGGTGTCGTCAGAAGGACCCCCGTGGCCCGACCGTTCTCCACCTTGATGGCCTTGACCTCGGTTTCGGTCATGACCTCGCTGCCCCTGTCGACCACTACCTTTGCAAGGTTGTTGATGAGCTCAACGTTCCCCCGGGGTGCGTATCCGAATTTCTGCATCTTGGCCGGGTTGGCCATGCTGGCCCAGAACTCGAAGACGTCCTCGGCCGGACATTCGAAATCGTTTGTCGCAGAGAAGAGAGACGAGACGATGGCATGATTTGCCTGGATGATCTGTGGATCGTCCGTGTGTTTCTCCATCCAGTCCCGGTAGGAGATGGTGCCACGCATGGACTTTCGTACAAGCTTGTTGTCTGCACTGCGGAAGAGATTCAGGAAGGCCCGCCAGCCGATCTTAAGCATGGCCTTGAAGATCATCGACTGGTGAATGATCCCGAACTTGTAGTGGTGCCAACGGAGGTTCCGAAACGCGGCCCACAGGGTCTTGCCTACCCCCTTGCCCAGTAGGGGGTAGATTCCGTCACCTATTTTCCAAGATATTTCCGCACAATCCGCGATGTCGAATTTTGCACCGGTTACCTTGAAAGTCTCCTCGAGTTCTGTCCCTCGCTGGATGATCAGGGCGCCTGTGGGGCACTTGAATCCATCGATTTCCTGAGTGGAGAACCGACCGCCCAGGCGAGCGAGTTTTTCGGCCACGAGCACCTTGAAGCCATAGTGGGCCAGCAACGCTGCGGCGGTAATCCCCCCCATGCCCGATCCGATGACGACACAGTCAACCTTTTTCTTCTGCATGTTTTCCCCCTCGTTTTAGTCGAATTCCCTCTTGGCCCCTGCCATGAGCGTGGCCAAACGGAACATCCTGCCGTTAAGTGCAATGGCATCGTGAGGACAGAATTCCTGGCAACAATAGCATTTGATACACTTCTTCTTGTGGATCACCGGAAACTCCCCTTCCTGGAAGGTGCAGGCGTCTACCGGACAGTGGGATGCACAGACACCGCACTTCTTGCAATTGTCTTCCCTGACGCTGGGCAGACAACTGATGAAGGGGGACATGGTGCGGCTGAAGATTGTGTAGGCACCGAAGGTCTGGGGCGGCTTGAACTTCCTGATCTTCGGGACCGTGCCCTTGATCTTGACGGCATCCGGATCTCCCGACCAGAG
>JAQYVQ010000094.1 GCA_030145435.1 Syntrophobacteria bacterium
CATCCTCAACCCTTCCCCCTTGCCCGACCTCTATCGGTTTCTGGATCCGGAGGGAACCCGGATAAAGGGGTATACGGAACATCAGGCTCGGACGGTCGAGGAGGCAGAGGTCCTGTTTCTCCTCGATCTCGCGAACAGCGATCGGCTGGGCGCCCTCGGCAGGGCGGTTGCCGGAAAGGGCCCCTTGCGAATCTGTATCGATCATCATCCCACACAGGGCTCATCGTGCGACCTGGCCTGGATCGACGATCGTGCCGCTGCAACCGGGGAGATGGTCTTTTCTCTTCTCAAACAGGATGGATGCGAAATCTCCCGGGCCATCGCCGAAGCCCTCTACGTTGCCCTCCTGACGGATACGGGCAGCTTCCGATACGCGAACGTGACGGCCCATACCCATCGCGTGGTTGCCGAGCTTCTCGAGACCGGTATCGATCATCCTGGGATCTACCGGCGAGTCTACGAGAGCAACAGCTGGAACCAGTCCCTGCTGTTCGCGAAGACGATCGGGGACATGCAACGGGCCTGCAAGGACAGGGTGGCCTGGATGAAGATCACCCAGGAGAGGTTCGAGAAAACCGGGGCTCGCGAGAAAGACACCGAAGGCCTCGCCGAGTTCCCGCGAAGCATCGGCGAGGTACAGATTGCAATTCTGTTCATCGAGCAGGCGCAGGATCGCATACGGGTGAGATTCCGGTCGCGGAATGACATTGCGGTCGACGGTCTTGCCAGAGAGCTGGGTGGGGGTGGCCACAGGAATGCGGCCGCCACGCTTCTCAAAGAAACCACCTTGGCCGATGCCATCGACAAGGTTTTGGGCCTGACAGGCAAGTACGTTGAGTAGGGATCAAAATACAACTTTCGAAGTGGGGGGGTAACCCCTCGCACAGGAAATGGGAACCATGTCTACTAAGAGAGCCGACCTCGAGGAGGGGACAGCGCTGTCCCTCGATTTTCAGAAACTGGGCAAGGTCGCTGCCTGCGGGGAGGCCGTGGTCCCGGTGGCTGTGCAGGACGCAGAAACCAAAGAGGTCCTCATTCTCGCTTACGTGAACGCTCAGGCCCTGGACTACACGGTCAAGAACCGCGTGGCGGCCTTCTGGAGCACCTCGAGGAACGAGCTCTGGATCAAAGGGGCCACATCAGGGGATACGCTCGACCTGGTGGAGATCCGCCTCAACTGCGAACAGAATTCCCTCCTCTACCTGGTGCGCCCCCGCGGCAGGGGGGCCTGCCACACGAAGGATGAGGCCGGGACGCCGCGCCGAACCTGTTACTACCGCAGGCTGAAAAACGGAAAACTCGAGCACTTGTGAGCTTGCGGCTGTTCCGCAAGCTCACAGGTTAAAGGTTAAAGGCCCAGCCACCCTTTGACCTGGGAGGAAGTCTTCCGCAGAGTATCCCGTACGTAGCTGGGGAAACTCCTTTTACCTTTGACCTTTTTCCTTTGACCTCTCCAAGAGCACTTTTCGGATCACCTCGGCCAGGTCGGCGACCTTGTATGGTTTCACCAGCACTCCGTCGAAGCCGTACTCCCTGAACCTCGACATGACAGGATCCTCTGAATAGCCGCTCGAGACGATCACCTTTGCGTCCGGATCGAGTTCTCTCAGCTTTCCAACCGTCTGCTTGCCGCCGAGCTCTCCCGGAATCGTCAAGTCCGTGATGACCACATTAAAGGGACGCCCTTCTTCCATTGCCTTCTCGTAGAGCTCGATCCCCTCTCTTCCATCCTTGGCAGAGTCCACTTCATACCCGAGCCGCTTCAGCACTTCCCCGACCGACCTCCGGACGATCCCCTCGTCGTCGACCACGAGCACTCTTCCCTCTCCGCGGGGCAGTTCATCCTGCGCACCTTTCCCGGGCTCGGCAGACGTATCGGAAGCGGGCAAATAGACGTGGAAGGCTGTTCCTCCTCCCGAGGCTGATTCCACTTCCATGTGTCCACCATGACGATTGACTATCGAGAAGGCGATCGCAAGACCCAACCCTCTTCCCCTCTCTTTGGTCGTGAAAAAAGGATCGAATATCTTCGGGAGCTGCTCCTCGGGGATACCGCTCCCCTGATCTTCCACGGAGAGCTTCACGTAATCTCCTTCCTTCAATTCCCCTCTCTCGTTTTCCTTGGTCCGAACGTTCTCAGCACGTATCTTGACGACCCCGCCTTCCGGCATGGCCTGGTCCGCGTTGATGACCAGGTTCTGAAAGACCTGAATCAGCTGCCCTTCATCCGCCTCCACCCTCCGGATATCATCCGCTATCAAGTATTCGCATCGGGTGTTCGAACCGCTCAGGGCGAATGCGGCGCTCTCCTGCAGGAATGCCGAGACACGAACGGTCTTCTTGATAGGCTCCCCACCCTTCGAAAAGGTGAGCAGTTGCTGGGTCAGGCCCTTTGC
>JAQYVQ010000137.1 GCA_030145435.1 Syntrophobacteria bacterium
AACCCTGTGCCTTGTCAAACCTTAAGGCCGCAGTGTTGACAGGGTGAGAAGATTTCTTCTACTGTAGTCTGCTCAGGTTTGAAGACCACCGGAAGGAACCCGAACGGGTATTGGAAGGAAGGGGTGCGTGCATGGATAGAAATCTCAAGATAGGGGGTATTGTTGTCGGTGCTTTGCTGTTTGCCTTCGTAGCCGGATCGATTGCACTGCATTTCGGCCAGAAGGCACACAACCGGATCGACATGGATCTGGCTGTGGAGTTCCCCCCGGACAAGGGCCGCGTTCCCGGTGAAATCCTTGCCACTGTTCTGGCAAGGATCATGGAGCACGAGCTGGACGGTACGTTTGGCTGGAGGCCGAACGACCTCTTCCTGTGGGGCCCTACGCTCTGGGCGGACAACAACTCCAACCGCCAGATGGGCATCATCCACGGCATCCGGGAGACGATGCTGGTTTTCAGAGACAACCTGACCAAGGTGTCTTCCAACGTGTATGACCAAAACCTCGTGGAAGCGGACACCATGTTTCGCAACGATGAGCACAAGCTCTTCTTCCCCTCCGCGGAGAATCGCTTCTCCAAGGGCGTTGTGTCCTTGGAGCATTACGTCGAAGGCCTGCACACCGACCCGCCCACTTCCCGTCCGTTGAATAAGAGGGTGATCGAGTTGATCAAACTCTTCGAGGCCTGGACCGCCCTGCTCGGGGACGGTCACGGGAAGCTCTACCGGGAGCAGGAGCGGGGTGGGGGGCCGATTCGTGCCTGGAAGACGGACAACTACTTTTACGTGGCACAGGGCTATGCCCACGTGATGTATTACATGATGCAGGCGGTCCGGCACGAGTACGGTGAGGATTTGAAGGGGAGCGTGGAGTTCCTCTTCGATGAAGTTCTCGAAGCCCTGGACAATGCGCATGCCTTGAAACCGTTGATGGTCATCGACGGATCGGCCGCCGGGCTTTTCGCGAATCATCGGCGGATCCTCGACTCGTATATCTCCGAGGCGAGGGACAAGATGTTCTCTATCCAGGAGGAGTTGGAAAAATAGGAGAGTTGCAGCGATTGAGGATTTTCACAGCGATGGGAACGGATCATGGGAAAAGGACCGAAGAAGAAGGCCGAGTCATGCCCTGAAGCGTGTCAGGCATTGTGCTGCCGATACGTGGCAACGAAGATCGATGCCCCGAGAACCAAGATCGATTGGGACGAAATCTACTGGTTCCTCTGCCACGAGAACGTGGAGGTGTTCATCGAGGCGAGGAAGTGGTATGTGCTGTTCGACACTCCCTGCAGGAACCTCGGCGCGAAGTCTCGCTGCGTGGTCTATCCGCGAAGGCCCTACGTGTGCGGGGAACACGAGGAGGAAAATTGTGAATACTGGGGCGAGGAAGAGGGAAAAGTGACCATGCGCACCCCGGAGGACTTGAAGGCATACATGAAGCGCAGGGGGGTGCGTCTCCGGATGGCGTGGGATGATCCTCACGAGAAGGCCGAGAAGAAGACTTCCTCAAAGCCGCGAACCAGGCGATCGAAAAAAGGGTAGGGACGGAAATGGCAGGAAAAGAGGATGCGAAGATTCGGTTTTCCGAGGTGATCGATGCCAATCGTGAACTGAACATCCTCCACAGTCTTAAGCGTTACAAGCCTCCCTTCCAGATCCTCCGGAACTACCACCTGGTGGACAACGGGGTGGAGCCGGAGGCCACCATCGTGCTGCGCGCAGGGGGGAGGGAAATCCACGAGGCGGACACCGGCGTGGGCCCTGTCGACGCCCTGGCCAACGCCTTGAAGAAGGCCTTGAAGCCGGTCTTCGCGTCTATCGAAGGCGTACGGCTCGTCGACTACTCTGCCAGGATCCACGAATCCCGGAGCGGGACAAAGGCCACGATAGCGGTGACCCTCCTGCTCAGCGACGGCGATCAGATCTGGAAGGTTTCGGAACTCAGCCAGAACATCAACCAGGCGAGCTTCCAGGCC
>JAQYVQ010000152.1 GCA_030145435.1 Syntrophobacteria bacterium
CTCGATTCACACGGAACGCCGGTGGCGCAAAGACCGCAACCGTAGATGAAGATGTGGTAGTTCTTGAGACAGTACTTGAGTGACGACGCCACCTTCGCGTAGCACTTCTCCTTGTCATGGGCGTTCTCTTCGGTGATGGCGTCCACCGGACACCGGCTCATACATTTTAGACATTTCTTGCCTTGGTAGTGAAGGCAGTAGGCGTGGATGTCCTCCGGTCTCTGCCGATTGGGGGAGAGTTTCAGGTTGACCACGAAGCTTCCAGCCCGGTGGGCGCAGCCTTTTTCCGTAATCAGAAAGTCGTGCATGCCGAAGGTCCCCAGGCCCGCGGCATATGCCATGTGGCGATGGGACCAGGGGGACGCCCAGCCCACATTGGGATAACGCTTCTTGTTGAACATGGGCGTTACATCCGGGGCGATGGCCAGAACTCCTTTGCTCATCAGGTCGGTTACGATTTCCCGTACAATCATCTGGCTGAAGATCTCCCCGGTCAGCCGGGTCTGGGCCCAGCGCTCCGAGGCCCAATCGGTTTGCTGAGCGTTTTCTTCCTTTGTCGCCCGGGTGATGGGCATCACAAAGGAGACCACGGACAGGTCCGCTGCTTCCGGCGCCGGGACGCCGTTGTTATCCGCCTGCCATTTCATGATTTCGGCAGGCGCATAATGGTGGGGTCCGATAATCTTCTTGTACTCGGAAAGCAGGGGATCGTCACCACGGATAAATCCCACCAGGGGTTCGTCGAATATTCTTTCGTCGTAAAACGGGTATTCAAGACTGCCATAGGGGTGGTTGGCAATCTTGTCCCTTATCGTTTCGACAAACCACGCTTCATTCAACTCCGGGTCATTCTCGCCGGGCGTGTAACCGGTATTCAACCCGGGCTGTTTCGGGAACCCTTTCCCTTTCATTTCCCCGATGGAACTCTTGATGCCTGCCATGTCCGTAATCATGGGAAACCGGCGGTATCGATTCTTCATCTTACGGCGTTCGCTCATTCGTGAACCTCCTTGTATTCCGTTCCCCTCTTGATCATCGGTACCGTCTCCCTGGAGTCAAACCTACAGATTTCCTTCCCTCCGTTCAACTTCCGAAGATGTGGGTTGACAGCAGAGTATTGTCATAGTAACATAGGCCACTATGTCAATAGCAATCAACAAGAAGAACCCCCTTGGTATCAGGGACCAGATCAAGCGGCAGATTCGACTCTTCATCGATTCCGGGGAATTGGAGGCGGGGAAGTCCTTGCCCTCGGCGCGAGATATGGCGGCGCTCCTGCAAGTGAACCGGAACACGGTCTCACAGGCGTATCGTGAGCTTTCTCAGGAAGGGCATCTCGAAGTGGTGAGGGGGTCGGGAACATACGTGCGACAGGGTGCGCCGGACAGGCGACTCCAGGGACTCGCCCCTGTCTTTGAAGGCGCTCTGGAGGAGGCGAAGCGTTTGGGCTACACGGCGGAGGAAACCGCCGAGTATTTCCAGAGCAGGCTCGCTGCGTTGGGAGCCACCAAGGGACGTCGAGTCCTCGTTGTGGAATGCAGCCGGGAGGCGGTCGATGACATCACGGAGAGGCTCACGCGCGAGCTGGAGGTCGAAGCAGAAGGGGTTGTGATCCAGGACCTGGAGAAGAACCCTGAACAGGTCCGGCAGATGCTGAGAGAAAAGGACCTTGTGGTCTGCGGCATGAACCACGTGGAGGAATTCAAGAGGGTCGTACCCGGCTGCGAGGTCGAGGTGTTGGCGGTCATGCTCAAGCCGCACATGCGTGTCGTAAACGAGCTGTTACGCCTGCCCGCGGGAAGCACGGTCGGCTTCACCTGTGCCAGTCAACGTGGAACGGAGACGTTGCGTGTCCCCTTCGCAGGAGGGTCTTCCCTGACGAAGATATGGGCGGGGTTGGACAACCCCGAAGGCCTCAGGAAGATGCTCGATCAGTGTGACGTGGTGTTTGCGACAGAGTATGTGTACGACCGCGTTCGTGAAATGGTCGGGCAGAACAAGCGGGTGATTCGGGTTTCGATCAATGTTGACGCAGATAATGTCGAGCTGATTCGGGAGCACTTCGCCTGGCGTGAAGGAAGGTTTTCGAAAGGCGCGAGGAGAGAAGGAGAAGAGAAATGACCCGGGAGGAGTTCAAACAAGAGGTGAAGGACGTTGCCCTAGAGCAGGGCGCGGACCTGGTCGGTATTGTCAGCGCGAGAGATCTTTCCGAACACGAAGAGGAAATCGTTCGAATCCTGCCCTCGGCTAAGAGCGTCGTCGTCGTTGCGGCAAAGCACAGCCTGGCAGCGATACGATCCGAGACCAACCAGATGGCCCAATTCGACACGATTCACACCTATGGTCAGGTCGAAAAGGCGGCTCACGGCACAGCACGGTTCCTGGAGTCCAGGGGGGCTCCCGCTGTGGCCGTACCCGCCTTCATACCGCTCGATATGGCAGCTCCCAAGAAAGGGATGCGCGGCGAGATTTGCTGGCGAAGGGCCGGTGTACGGGCAGGGTTCGGCAGCTATGGAGAAAATGGACTCCTCGTCACCCGTGAGTTCGGGAGCGCAGTGCGCGTCTCCGGGGTCGTCACCACCGCAGAACTCCCAGGGGATCCACTTGCCGAGGAAGACGTCTGCGACCATTGCATGCGGTGCGTAGAGGCCTGTCCGGTAGGGGCCCTCGCCGGAGAAGGAAAGATCAACAAGAAGCTGTGCGGCGACATAATCTTCAAGCACGGATTCCGCTATTTCCAGCAGTTGATAGAGGGAATCGCAGAAGGGGAATACGCCCAAATGCGGGAGATCCTCGAGGGAGAAGGCTTGAGAGATATGTGGCAGACCTTCATGACCGGAAACTACTACTACTGTTTCAAGTGCCAGGCGCAATGCCCTGCTTCCGCTCTCTATCCGGTCGAAAACGCCTGACCCAGGTGATCCAGTATTTTTTTAACAGAAAGGGAAATGGAGGGTAGACCCCATGGATGAGGAAATGGTCAAGTATTCGAAGGCGAAGGGTATCGCGACGATCACGCTCAATCGTCCGAGCAAAGCCAACACGCTCCGTAATGATTTGTTGCGGGCGTTGGAGAACGCACTCAAGGACGCCAATCAGGACAAAGAAGTGAAGGTCATCATGTTGGAGGGCGCGGGCGATAATTTCTGTGGCGGGTTCGATTTCTCCGGCGGACTGGAGCACTACGAAGAGATTATGGAGGACGAGTACGACCCGGGCATGGATGCCATGTGGGTGACCAATCAGTATACGAGTTACATCCCGGTATTCATGGGTCTGTGGCGCGGGCTGAAGCCAACCATTTCCAAGGTGCACGGATACTGCGTCGGCGGTGGGTCTGAAATGGCCCTGTGCGCCGATCTGGTCATCGCCTCCGACGATGCCCGCATCGGTACCCCCTATTCACGCGTCTGGGGTTGTCATCTGAGCGGCATGTGGGTCTACCGCCTTGGGCTGGCCAAGGCGAAATACTACGCGCTTACCGGGGAATGGATCAGCGGGAAGGAAGCGGCCGAGATCGAGCTGATCAACTTCTCCTATCCCCTGGAAGAGCTGGACCAGAAGGTTCAAGAGCTGGCTGAAAAGCTGGCAAGCATTCCGCTGACCCAGCTCATTTCGATGAAGCTCATCGTCAATCAGGCCTATGACAATATGGGGTTGCAAAGCACGCAGACCCTTGGCCCGATCCTGGACGGAATCATGCGGAATACGCCAGAAGGCAGGGATTTCGTTCGTGTCGCTGCAACGAAAGGCGTCAGAGGCGCCATTGAAATGCGGGACGGGCCGTTTGGCGACTACAGCCAGGGAGCGCCCGAGGATCAACCGAGGAAGCGAAGCAAGCTGGGTTGAGCCGATCTAACCGGATCGCTTCTGTCTTCTCAGATCCGAGATCATCGTGAACACCTTCACGATATTGCCGGCGGACGGGTGGCTACCATGCCCACGGAAGCGGACTGGAACAACCCGGAATTGAGAAAGTATATCGACAAAGCTCTGCGAGGAAGTGCCAAATATACAACCGAGGAACGACTTCGGGCCCTGAACCTGGTGCAAGACCTGGCTGCGTCCAGAACGACCGGTACCATATTGGCGTTCACGATCAACGCGGCAGGCTCGCCGGCCACCAATCAAGTGGTGGTGCGAAGGTTGTATGATCTTGAAAAGCGAATCAAGTACGCCAAGGAAATCTCTTCGATCCAGACATAGGTTGCCTTCTACCTACTATC
>JAQYVQ010000196.1 GCA_030145435.1 Syntrophobacteria bacterium
CTTTCACCGGTGGAGGAAGCTGCTCCTTGATCTCAGCAACCGCAACCGTAGGAATAAAGCGAGTAAACAGCCAGAACAGAAGGAAGAACCAGCAGAACGCACCCAGCGCGATCCCCAGCTCGATGAGAGAGGGGAAGTAGCTCCCCCAGGCGTAAGGGAGGAAGTCGTGGGCCACACTGCTGATGATGATCACGTGACGTTCATAGTACATGCCTACGTTGATCAGGATGGAGATCGCGAGGAGCCAGGGGATCGATCGCCGGATCTTCTTCACGAAGAAAAGCAGAGGAATCATGGCATTGCAGCTGACCATGATCCAGAAGGGCACGGCAAAGCCCCCTACTGCGCGGAAGTTGAAGATGTCGATCTCAAAGGGGTTCCCCGAGTAGTGGGCCATGAAGTATTCGAAGGCGTAGGCGTAGCCCACGATCAGGCCGGTCAGAATGATCAGTTTGGCCAGCTTCTCGAAGATGTCGATCGTGATGATCGACTCGAGCTTCTGCACCTTACGCAAAGGAATGAGCAGGGTGATGACCATGGCCAGCCCGGAGTGGATCGCGCCCGCGACGAAATAAGGGGCAAAGATCGTGCTGTGCCACCCCGGCACGACCGAGAGGGCAAAGTCCCAGGAGACAACCGAGTGTACCGAGATGACCAGGGGGGTGGCCAGGGCGGCAAAGAAGAGATAGGCGCGCATGTGGTGGCGCCAGTTCCTCTGGTCGTTTTGCCAGCCCAGGGCGAAGATGCCGTAGATGCGTCGGCGTATCCCCGTGGATCGGTCGCGGACCGCCGCAAGGTCCGGGATCAGCCCGGTGAACCAGAACATGGAACTCACGGTCAGGTAGGTCGAGATAGCCACCATGTCGAACATGAGGGGGGAGTTAAAGTTGGGCCACAGGTATCTCTGGTTCGGGACGGGCAGCATGTAGTGGACCACCCAGACGCGGCCCAGGTGGATGAGCGGGAAGAAGCCGGCGGTGGTGACCGCAAAAACGGTCATCGCCTCGGCGCTCCGTGCCACGGCCGTCCGGAACTTGGCCCGGAACAGGTACAGAATCGCCGAGATCAGGGTGCCGGAATGGGCGATCCCTACCCAGAAGACGAAGAGAACGAGGTAGATTCCCCATGCGACCGGGTTGTTCTGGCCGCCCACGCCGATCCCGGTCTGGATCTGATGACGCCAGCACAGGGCGCCCACGAGGACGCCGCACGCGAGCAGAAAAGCCACGAGGAAGTACAGGGGACCCGGCCGGGTGAGATTCCCCAGGATCGTTTCGTGGGCTTCTTTGTACGTGAGATCCTTCATGCCTTGTCGAGTCCGTCGTTACGAATGATCTTCTTCAGGTAGATCACACCCGGCTTCGTCAGAAGCTCGGCCAGGACCTGATAGCCCCTCTCTTCCTTTGCCAGCTCGAGGACCCGGCTTTCAGGGTCCAGGAAGCTCCCGAATGTGATGGCCCCTGTCGGACAGGTCTGCGCACAGGCCGGGACGACCTCGCCATCCTTGATCCTCCTGCCTTCCACCTTGGCCGTCTGGTGCACCTCCTTGATCCTCTGCACGCAGAACGAGCACTTTTCCATCACCCCCTTGGTGCGTACGGTGACGTCCGGGTTGAGCTGCAGGTCCAGGGGCGAATCCGGCTTGTAGCGAAAGAAATTGAACCGCCGAACCTTGTAGGGACAGTTCTGCGAACAGTACCGGGTCCCGATGCAGCGGTTGTAGATCTGCGTGTTCATGCCCTCGCTGTTGTGGTGGGGCGCATACACCGGGCAGACCGATTCGCAGGGTGCGTTCTCGCAGTGCTGGCACAACATGGGGAGGAAGCGAACCCCCGGGTTTTCCTTCTCTTCCAAGTAGCGCTCGATCCGGATCCATGCCATCTCCCGCCCCTCGATGATCCTCTGCTTGCCGACCGAGGCGATGTTGTTCTCCGCGTAGCAGGCCGCCACGCATGCAGAGCAGCCGATGCAGCGGTCCAAATCGATGATCATGCCCCACCGGTACTTGTCATGGACGTGAGGCGGATAGATATCGACCTTGGGATCGTGCTCGGAAGCGATGGGCAGGCGAACCGGGAAATCGTGATGATGGGATTCCTCGTGGTGCTCGCCGTGGGGCTTGGTCTCGTACTCCGCCTGCGCGATGCCCCTGTCGTGCTGCGACCGGGAGCCGTCCACGTGGGCGAACCGAACCCGACCGCCGGTCTTGGAGAGCTTCACCTCCGACGCCTTGCCCGTCCCCCCGGTCAGCAGGATCGCGTTGGCCCCGATTCCGTCCGCGTATCGACCGAACTTCTCGTGGCCCAACCCCATCGGGACGGCTACCGTCCCGGGCGCCAGGCCCGGGTTGATATAGACGCCGAGTTCGGCCTTGCCATGTTGGGTAGAGAGCTCGACCCGATCCCCCTGGGACAGGCCCTCCTCCCTCGCCTTGTCCGGGTGGACCTCCACCCATCCGTCCCAGGTGATCATGGTCAGGGGATCCGGGATCTCGAGCATCCAGGTCTTGTTCGCATCCCGCCCGTCGAACCACCGCAGGCTCGGGTAGGTGACGAGCCGCAGTCCCTCGGGGATCTTCTCGGGCCTGTAGGTGCAGCCGCACAGCTCGACAGAGATCCGGGCCCTGGTTCGATCGACCGGCGTCTCGGTAAAGCCTTTGGCCAGCGCGGCGACGACTTCGGGTGCGTCCGGCTTCCCGGACCGGCCGAGCCCCTTCGCCAGGTACTGATAGAAGCCCTTGTAGGGCTCTTCGCCCTCGACTTCCTTCCCGGAACCGCTTCCCAGGATTTTTTCGAGGCTCTGAACCGCTTTCACCGGCCCCATGGTCGGCTGCATGCAGCCCGTAAGACCTCCCCG
>JAQYVQ010000262.1 GCA_030145435.1 Syntrophobacteria bacterium
GGCGATCCCAATGACATTGCCGAAGACATATCTGTGACACCTCCGGAGGAGCTCATACTCACTCAGGCAACCCACCCGGACGGATGGGGCCTCACCGAATGCATTTTCTGTCACCCTCTCTTCAAGATTCACTTGAAGACATCGGACCCGAGGGTGGACCTCGAAAAGATTCACGAAGTCGTCGATCGGCTTGGGCAAGACTCATGCATTTTTTGCCATGGTCCAAATGGGACGTGACACAGCAAACAGAGGACGAGTCATGAAACGACGGGCCGGCCGGATCCTTACGGTTTTGGCCCTGTTTCTCTTGGACGGCACATGGCATGCCGGAGCTTCGTGGGAATACGCCCTCTTGAACGATCTTCATTTTTCCGTGCGGGAGGAGCTGAGTGGAGAAACAGAATTCCAGATCGACAACTATTACGACATGGATGTGTACCAACTCTGGGGAACCGTTGATTTCCACTCGGCCTTCCTCGTTACCAATGATCTGAATCTGCTCGATCGGGAAGCCGTACAACTCACCCTCGCCTATCTGAACTTCGATAGCCTTTGGGGTCGATGCAACATGCGCGCAGGGCGACAATTCTTCGCGGACACCTTCGATGCCTTCCTGGGGGATGGCCTCTTCGTCGAGTACAAGATCAGCCCGCTGCTTCAGGTCTCCATGCACTTCGCTGTGCCCTTTAACGCGGAAAGTGAGGCCATCGATAACGAGCCGATGCTTGTTTACGGGTTCGGGTTGGAGACCAACGGATGGGGGCGGGATTCTTCCATCCCTTTCAAGCTTTCTGCCAGTGTGGAGAGAAGAGACCGAACGGACGTCGGGGGACTGGACCAGACCTTGCTGGGCTTTGAGGCGCTGGCGGGGGTGAGCAGCCCGATTGAAAGCGATTTCTTCGCAGCCCTCCAATATGAAATCGAAGAAAGCCAGATGCGTGGGATCAGGTTCGGATCGAGACTCTACATCAGCCCGATGCTCGTATGCCTCTTGGAAGCGGAGAGATACGATCCGGACAAGAGGAATCTGGAGGAGCAGGTCACACAGTTTCTCTCGGATGCCATCGTGAACTACTTCTCTGAGTCCGCTGTATGGAGGGCCGGGGCTGCCTTGAGCTACTCGCTGCAGGGCGGTCGCGAGGTGAGTGTTTCGTATTCGGCACAAACGTATGACCGCCGCAGCGGGGAGGGGAACTTCGGTCAAGGTGTGGACTGTTTCTTTACCTTCCTTCGCATTCCATCGATGGCTGTATCGGTCGGAGCGGGATACTCGGGGCGAATCACTGAAGCGGATTCCATTCATCTTGGCGTCCTTCGTGCCTCGGCCATCCCTGCTCCTCGAATGAGGGTGAGCGTTCTCTGCGAATCCGGAATTCTTGACACCCGAAGCTGGGACAATGAGTTCGTCCTGCATGTGCGCGCATTGCTCGAGTATTCTCCTTGGCCCAACCTGAGTATTTCCTCGGGCCTGGAGGGGAATCGCAATCCCTATTTTAATCACGATATCCGCGGGATGCTCTTTGTGCGATACTTCTGGGCGGAGAGGGTAGAGAAATGATCCCACGGGAGAAGCCCGGAATTCGTCGAGTCCGGGAATCGATAATCCTTCTGCTGCTCTTTTGCGGCTCCGTCGCAGCTTGCCTTTATCCGAGGCAGCCCTCATCCCGGCTTGAAGGGGGGCAGGCCCCGAAAGCCTGGACCGCCTTCTCCCACAAGATCCACGAGGAGGTGTTGCAGGAGAACCGCTTTCGATGTACGGACTGCCACCTTTACGACCTCGCGTACATGCAAAGGGACAAGACGATCAACGAAGAAATCACGAAGGCCGTCACGCGAGCCGGAGCCGAATCCTGCCATTTCTGCCATATCGAACATCCGGAGAAGACAAAAGGAGCACTCAAGTGTTTGGAGTGCCATACCGACATCCGGCCCATCCGGCCGGCGAATCACCGGGCGGGATGGAGGACCTCCCACGGCCCCAGGATTGCACAGAACGACGTGGATTGCTCGAGTTGCCATTCCAGTCGCTTCTGCGTGAAATGCCACACGCGGCGGGACGAGGCTGACCGGTCCTTTCACACAGGCGTGGCGCTCGTATCGCACCCGATCGAGGCTCGCGCCGATCCGGTCAAGTGCCAAAGGTGCCATCAATTCAATTGGTGCACGCGCTGCCACAAATCCGGGAGGTTCTGATTCTCGTCATGCAGCGAATTCGAATCTCATCCCTCTTCTTGTGTCTCTGGACCTCTTGTTTGTTCTTGACAGGGGCTTTCGGGCAACAGCCCGCAGGTGAGGCGACGCCATCCCCTGCCGTCGAGGCATACACGGAAACGGGACAGACCGCCCTCCCCGACACATGGCAGAAATCTTTTCGGGAAGCTCCCAGAGAAAAGTCTCACTCCAGAGGGCCGAATGTTCATTGGTCCCCGTCACATTGCGACCATTGCCACATCAAGGGAGAAGCGGCTACAGCAAGCAATCTCCTCCACGAGGGTCAAGACGTCCCGTTGTGCCGAACGTGCCATCCCAGATCGGTCTATCGTGTCCACGTGGTGGATATCCGGCCCAAGAAAGTGGAAGTGCCCAAGGAGTTTCCTTTGCCCGGCGGAAAGATCACCTGTGTCACCTGCCATGATGAGCCTTCCTGTAACCCCAAGGACTCCCCGAGCTGGAAACGCCCTTTCTTCCTGCGAGGAAAGGGGGAAGGCTTCCTGTTCTGTTTCGAGTGTCACCCCCAGAAGGGGTACGAGCCATACAACCCCCACGACCCCAAACATCTCCAAGATGCAGCGGACCGGACCAACAACTGCCTCTTCTGTCATCTGTCCGAACTCCCGGTCGATTCTCGCAGGGGGCTTGCCTACGCTTCACTGAAAGGGCGGCCAAACGAACTCTGCTCGGCATGTCATCCGGAAGAGCCCCATTTTGGGATACCGGCCCACCTGAACGTAAAGAGCGAAAAGTATCGGGGTCTGCTGGCGGAAACGGCAGAAAAACTCGGGCCCCTGTTGCCCCTTGGTGAAGGCCAACAGCCCCTTTGTGTAAGCTGCCACGATCCGCACATCCCCGGACTGATTCCCGAGCCGGAGGAGGGTCCGGATGTTTGGATGGAACGGGAGACTTCTGAGCTTCTGAAGGAATACCGGGAACAACATCTCTACCCTTTGGTGAGAGAGCAAGTTGCGGAACTCGAAGCCGCCCATGGCCGCAGCCTTATCATACGTGAGCCCGGGCTGTTCCACGAGGAAAAAAGGAAGCTGCTGAGGAAGGGATTGCAGAGAAATGGCTCCTTGTGCCTGCTGTGTCATGACGTCTTTGAGGAGAGGCAAGAGAAAGAGCGGCGTTTCGATTATCGTATTCTTTACTAGTCTTCTCCTCCTCTTGGGACAGGCGTCAGACGCCTTTGAGATCATAGAAGCCTCGCCGGTGGCAGAGGTCGAGGCAGGCATGCGAATGCCCACGGACGCCGCATTCGGGGAAACCGGCGCTCTGTACGTACTGGATGGGTACCAGAACCGAATCGTCGCCCGTTCTCCGGAAGGGAAGATAGAGATCCTTCAACCCAAGGGACCTTGCGCCCTGAACCGACCCCTGGGCATCGCCGCGCACAAGGGGCTCATTTATGTTGCCGACACGGGAAACCACCGCGTGTGCGAGCTGGATGCAGAGGGAGGATGCCTCCGGAGCATCGAGCTGACGACGAAAGATGGAGAGTCGCCTTTCCTTCCGACCGATATTGACATCGAGGGTGGCAGCGCAGTGGTCACAGACAGGGGATCCAACAGGTTGCATCTGTATCTGTACCCGACCTTGGAACCCCTTCAAAGGGTCGGGGAATTCGGGGAGAAGGGAGGATCTCTGAACGGTCCTTACCTCCTGGCATTGCGGCAAGGAAGGATTTACGTGACGGACATGATGAATGGACGCCTTGTTCAACTGACAGGGGGAGGTCTGTTCATCATGGATCTTGCTGAACGGGGCGTCCGAGAGGGACAGTTTATCAGGCCCAAAGGGGTTGCCGTCGGTCCCCGGGATCGGGTTTTCGTCTCGGATTCGACCATGGGAGTCGTCCAGGTGTTCGATACCGAGTTCCGGTATCGGGGAACCGTTGGGAGCCGTGGAAAACCCCTGGAATTCCAGCATCCGGCAGGCCTCGCTGCGCACCGAGACCTGCTTGCCGTGGTGGAGCAGAGACGCAACGTGGTGACCGTTTTGGAGTGCCAGAATCCCTGATGAAGAACCTGTACTCATCAGAGCAGGGGAAAATGGCTGGAAAGATTAAGACATCCCTGATCGTTTTCGTTCTCTTCTGCTGCGCATCCGTGGCGGAGGCCAGGCTGTGGCCCTGGCCGGAGGACTTCGCGGATGTAGAAGGGCGGCGACTGGGGGACCGCTTCATCACGGAAGAGGAGGGCGACTCCCTCGCAAAGCAGGATCTCTGTTTCGACTGCCATGACGGTTCCGTTCTGGACGACAGGGAACTGTGGGATCCCGGCCTGCATGGACATCGCGTCGATGTCGTCCCGGAAACACCTTTGCCCAAGGGCATCCCGCTGCTCCAGGGAAAACTCTATTGCGGAAGCTGCCACCTCCCCCATGGGGATCTGCCCGGTGCCCGCAAAGAGGTTAAGAAGCCCTATCTCCGATACGAGAATACCAGCGATGTATTCTGCGTAGCTTGCCACCAGGAGAGAGCCACGCCCGGCTCGCCGGAGACCTCGAAGAACCACTCCTTTTTGAGGAAGGCGAGAACGGATACGGCAACGGCGGATCCGGAGTCGTGGCGAAGGATCCAGAGCCTCGGCGGGAAAGTTGGAAAAGACGGCGCGACCCGATGCCAAAGCTGCCACCGTTCTCACGGCGCCCCTTCCCGTTCATCCCTGATTGCGCCTGTGGACAAATCCCAGTTGTGCTCCATCTGTCACCACGACATAAAGGACAATAGCGTCAAGCCGAACCATCCCCTCCACGGGGAAAACCCGTGGAAGGTCGAAAACAGGCCTCGTACGGTCGAGTGCCTCTCCTGTCACAGAGTCCACGAGGCACCTGTCCCGGGAATTCTTCTTGCGGAAGAAGGAGAGGGGTTTTGCCTTCACTGCCACGAAAAGAAGAAGTTGCCCGGGCAGGACATACATGCGAACGAGCGGTTCCTGGAACGGCACCGGGACACGATCGCAACCGGGGGTGGCGGTGTCTGCCGGCCGTGCCACCAACCCCATCGGGCCGAGGGGGAATTCCTGGCCAGGCGGGCTGCACCCCTTGCCGCGTCAGACCCGGATTCGAAGTTCTGCGCGGGCTGCCACCGGACAAACAGCAAGTGGGCCGAAAATCAGATCGGGCCCCACTACCATTTTGTGGGGCCATGGCCCGAGACGAGGTCCGTCGGCGCAGAGCCTCGACCTCCGGAGGGACTGCCGCTTCTGACCGCCAAAGGGGAGATTCCGGAGGCCGGCAAGAAGGAAGAGGGAACATTCGTCGGATGCCGGACGTGCCACTACATGCACGACCGGCCGGAAGGACTGTCGCAGCAACTGCGCTCAAAGAACCTCCGCCGAACCGCGTCGGACGGCGACCTCTGTTTCGGGTGCCACAGCGACAAAAAGCCCATTCTGAACACAACCCACAATCCGCTTCGCATTGAAAAACCGGAGGTCCGCCAGAGATTCTCCGTGGAGGACGGCAATACTTGTTCCGTATGCCATCGGGTACACAAGGCAGGCACACCCAACCTCTACCCGGATCCCCTCTTCCTATCTCAGGAGACGGACCCCCGGAGTGCAGCCTGCCTGAGTTGCCACGGTCCGAAAACACAGAAGGCCGACACGACGATCGGAGAGTTCTTTCATCCCCTTGGTCCCTGGCCGAGCGACCCGGAAGACATCCAGAAGCAGCTTCGTTTGCCTGAATCCCTACCCCTTGTTCAGGCATCTTCTCGAGGAAAACGGGGAGACGGCCATGAGCCGAAGGGGTTTCTGTCTTGTGCCACCTGCCACAGACTTCACCCCGTCCAGGGCGAAGAACCCCCGAAAAAGTATCTCCGGCCTTCCCTCCGTCAGGAACGGGCGTGCGTCGTCTGCCACGAAGGCCAGCGGATCCTCGACAAGACCCAGCACTTCATAAGGGCACCGGAAAAGGTAAAGGAGATCGAGAGGCTTTTCGGAAAAATGGAAGAACAACACGAGTGTACGCCGTGCCACCGGGTCCACAACGCGAAGGGGCCCGGGCTCTGGTTCGTGGAACTCTTCGAGCCCCGCAACACCTTTGAACAGGATGAAAGGTCGAGGCGGTGCCTGGTCTGTCATCTCCGGGAAACCTTCAAGGGGATCCGGGAAGAGAATGGGCACCCTATCGGAAGACCTATGAAGACCGAGTATCTGCCTTCTGCCGAAGACCGACTCAAGCTTGGCCGGATCGCTCAGGATGAAGCCGGGCGAAGAGACGTAGTCGTTTGTGCGACTTGCCATCTCAATCATGGAAGAGAAAACCCGGACGGCACCATCACCCTGTTTGCAGGGGGAGGGCTCCCCGAAGGGGAGCTTTGTCTTGCCTGCCATCGGAAGAATGGACGGATCGTAGGCTCCCCCCACGATTTCCGGACCCGAAAAGAAGGGGATTTCCGACCGGACGATGGAAGAAGCCTGAAGTCCGGGGTGTGTGCCGGCTGCCATGCAAACCACAACGTGAGCATCGAGCAGGGCCTGGTCGCCTTCCCGGTCTCGCGCCCGAAGGCAGGAGGGAATCCGGAAGATATGTTCTGCCTGCACTGCCACCGGAAGCCGGAGGTCATGAAGGAACGGAGGGCCAGATTCTACGTGCACCCTTCCGGTGAAAAGGTGACGGAAAAGATAAGGGAGGTAGCGGAACAGGGCGGACCGAACCTCTCAGATCAAAAACTTGGCGAGCCGGCCCGGACAACCCTCGAAGGATACAAGGCTCTTTTTCGGATTCACTGTACCACTTGCCATGACAACCACCATTGGACGGACCTTCCCACGGAGGAGGCGAGGGAGCTTCCTCAAACCGAGATGGCCAGTTTCCTGCGAGGCTCCCAAGTGGCGGAGACTCTTTGTGCGAACTGCCATGGTATAGAGGCTCTCTACAGGTATCGGTTCTATCATCAGGACAGGGCCTTCCGTTTGAAGATACCGAATGAATAGTGCAACAAACACCGCAAAACCATGGAAAGCCGGGTGATGAAGGCAGCCACCTTTGTACTCTTGTCCGTTCTTGCGGGATTCAGCGCGGGCGTTCTCCTATCTTTCATGGTGTCTTTTGGCTACTCGGCTATTCGACATGGGGGCCTCTGGTAACCAACGATGCAAATACCGATGATTCGAAGAGGCCTCGATCTCTTGTATTCGTTCAAAACCTACCTGGGAACCACCCTCCTGGTCTTGAGTTCCGCCGCCTTCCTCGTGGCAGCGGTGCCGGGAGGTATTCTCGGTTACAAGGCTTATCGATTCGCATGGACCGACCCACGTTTCTGCTTTGCCTGTCACATACATGATTATGCCGTGGTGGCCTGGAAGGAAAGTGTCCATGGGGATGTAACCACGTGTCACGATTGCCATCACATGGGACTGCTCCATTACACGTACATCGGGGCAAGAACGTTCATCAATCCACCGAAGTATCCCGAAGACCTCAAACACCCTCCCTCCATTCCGGATGACCTCTGTACGAAATGTCATGTGAGAGGATCCGTCGGCCGGGACAGTTGGAGCCTGCCTTTTCAGTATGACCGCTTGAAGAAGATTCCGACCGTGGACGTGACGGCCGGGCACCGATGGCATACCAGTGCGAAAACCGACGAACCCACGCCGGAAGCGTTGCTTGATGAAACCGCAAAGATCGCCGTCGGAGACGGGTTCGACCCCAAGGGGGTCATCAACTGTTGGAACTGCCACGGTTCCGAGCACAACCGGGCGCATAACTATCGAGCAACGGACGTGAACTGTCGGAGTTGCCACGCCGAATCCCATGTGTCGAAACAAATCAAATTCGTCAGCACCGACTGTCTCTTGTGCCATATCAATGCCTTTGTATTGGACTATCGCAATCCGGCCGCCAAGGCCTTGAAGCCCGAGGAAGTCGAAGGGAAGAAGTTCGATCTGGAAGCCTTGCTCAAGGAGTTGAAGGAGAAGTACCCCATCGAGGAAATGGTGGCAGAATGACGGGTATGTTCTTCTGTGGAGCGTTTCCTCGAGGGTTTTGTTTTTCTGTTCCGGAAACGTATACTAAAACAATAGGAATTATAGCATTGCGGGCCAGGGCGATAATTGCGCTTTTCATGGCCAAGACAATCGTGATAGAATTCGTAATCACTCGAGCTAGAATGCCATACTCGATCCTATAAACTGTGTCTGGGCGGTCATCCTGGGGCATCCCCGGCCATGACGAAAGACCGAACGGGTTGCCCGGTCATGATGGCCCCGCGGGGCTGGGCCTTACGATGAACTTGCAGGAGTCCTCCGATCCCAAGAAGGATGTGCTGGGCACAGCCATGACGGCACTGATCTTTCTCAGTTGCGCCGCCCTCCTCTTCTCGTTCTTTTGGATCCTCTTCTTCTCTCCCTCCGGTCGGTCGGAAACCGTTCTGGTGGACTTCAACAAGTTTGCCCCAGCGGGCAACCCGGAATGGCCTGCCTCGGATCAACCCGAACTCCGCGTGGCCATTGCCTCCATGGTCAGCCCGCAGGATACCTTTGATCTGTACGGAGAACTGGTTCATTACCTCGGCGATAAGATCGGGAAAAAGCCGAGAGTGGTACAAAGGACGACATACCGGCAAGTAAATCACCTCCTGGTCGTTGGGAGCATAGATGTTGGCTTCATCTGCACGGGGCCCTACTTGCAGTTGTTAGACTCGGACGAGATCGACGCGCTTGCCATACCCATTGTCCATGACAACGATCACTATCATGCCTACCTGATCGTTCATCGAAAATCGCCGTACGAAAGTTTCAGGGATCTGAGAGGCAAGGTGTTTGCCTTCATGGATCGAGATTCTCTTACCGGGTTCCTCTATCCGAACACTCTTCTCCAAGGGATGAACGAGACAACGAAAGAGTTCTTTCGTGCCACGGTTTCCACGCGCACACATACCGATTCCATTCACGCGGTTTTCTATAAACTGGCGGACGGTGCCGCCGTCAGCAGCGTCGTCTATGATTACTATCAAAAATTTAGCCCGGAGAAGACGCAAGAGTGTCGGATCATCCAGGTGTCTGAACCCATGGGAATGCCTCCCGTGGTGGCGGGAAGAAGCGTTTCTGCCCCGTTGAAAGAAAAGATCAAGCAGGCCCTTTTGCAGATGCATGCGGATCCTTACGGAAGACAGATTCTCAGCAGAATGAACATCGACTCTTTTGCTCCCGCCGAGACGATCCGGGAGCTCTATGAGGAAACGAGGCAACGGTTTTATCCCGATGCGAGTCCCGCATCCGCAGTACAGGAGCAGGCTGTCGTTGACGAACGTTGACACCCTAAAACTTCTCCGGACGGTTGAGTCTTCTTTCCGACGGAACGTGATCTGCGTAATGGGAGGAGTCCCGATTTGCTGAAGGTGCTTCGGATACCGATCCGTTTGAAATGGAAGTTCCTGATCGGCATTCTCGATCTGGTGCTTCTGTTCGGCGGGATCCACATCTTTTTCGTGAAGATGCACCTCGGGAAGAGCCTTCAAGAGGAGCTTCAGCTTCGCCTGAAACCCCTCGCCACCAGCATCAGCAATGCCGCGGTACCCATGCTGCTTCGGGATGAGCGCGTGGAACTACACAAGCTGCTGCTGCATTCAAGAAGAAAGGATCCCTCGCTTCGATACGGTGCAATGATCGACCGGAGCGGAGCGGTTGTCACCCACACCTTTGGTCCCGACGGGGTCCCGCAGAACCTGGTTCCGGCAAACTCCCTGACGCCGGACCGGCAGGAGCACTATGTAAGGGTTCAAGACGCCCGACGGCTTCATCAAACGTATCTTGATGTCGCTTACCCTCTGGGAGAACAAGGAAAGTTCGGCACCCTGCGCCTGGGCATCGACGAAAGCGGAATTCACAACACCCTTACCCGTATTATTCTGAGCATCTTGTTGATGATTACGCTCTTTGTGGTGCTCGGGTTTGCAGGAGCCCTCATCCTCGCATGGTGGGTCAACCGTCCCATCCAAGAGATTCAGTCGGCTATACGACGGTTTGATCTGTCTTCACCCGTGCCGACGATCGATGTTCAGACAGGCGACGAACTGGAGGATTTCGGGAAGAGCGTGGAATCCATGATGTGGCGGCTCAAAAAGAATCATGAACAGATGGACATCCTTCGCACGAAGATGTTCCGGGCAGAAAGGGTGGCGGCCCTCGGGACACTGGCGGCAGGGATCTCTCATGAAATCCGGAACCCTTTGGCCGGATTGATGAACTGCGTAAAGCGGCTGTCTAACAATCCGAGCCGGGAGAACCTCCAGAAGTACCTTCCGTTGATGGACACGGCTTCCCAACAAATCGAGAATACCGTTTCTCGGTATCTTCGTTTTTCGAGCACTCCGCCCGGGGAACCCGAACCTTTTTCTGTCAACAAGAGCGCCGAAATCGCCCTCGCTCTGGCTCGTCCACGGCTGGAAAGCAGGGCAATTTCCGTCCAGGTCGAGTTGGAGGAAGGGATACCCATGGTTCAGGGAGATCCTACCTTGCTGCAACAGGTTCTGCTCAACCTCTTGATCAATGCTATCGACGCAATCGACAGCGAAGGAACCATCTCCCTGAAGACCTTTCGGCAAAACGGAAATGTCGTGCTCGTGGTAGGGGATACCGGTTCCGGCATTCGGGAGGAAGACTTCGAGAAGCTCTTCGACCCATTCTTCACGACCAAAGAAGGAGGTGGAACGGGACTGGGCCTCACGATTAGCAGGGAGATCTTACAACGCTTCCAAGGAGATATCCGTGTGGAGAGCGAACTCGGGAAAGGGACGACTTTCCACATCCAGCTGCCGGCAAACAAAGGATAGGAATTCATGCAACTCCTTATGATTGAAGACGAGCGTATCCTTCGTGTCAGCCTGCAGGATGAACTCAGAGAGCGTGGCTACGAGGTCCACGCCTTCGAGGATCCGTTGCCGGCATTGAAATTCTTCTCGCAAAATCCCGTGCCCATCGTAATCTCGGATATACGCCTTCCCCACATGGACGGCATCGAAGTTCTCTCCCGAATCAAGGCGATGGATCCCGACACCAGCGTGATCCTCATGACGGGATACGCAGAGGTGTCCGTTGCCGTTGACGCGATGAAGAAGGGCGCTTTCGATTTTCTTACCAAGCCCTTTGACATGGAAGAGTTGATCATTCGTCTGGAACGAGCCTGCGATCTCCTCGTACTCCGTCAAGAAAACGTGAGACTCCGACAAACCGTCACCGGCACCAGTCTGATCGGAGAATCTGAAGTCATCGGCCAGTTGAGGAACTCCATCGAGACGGCTTCCAGCAGTGACCTGACGGTCTTGCTCACCGGAGAGACGGGCACCGGAAAGGATTTGACGGCTGAACTCATCCATAATGCGAGTTCCCGTTCACGCCGCCCCTTTGTGAAGATCGCTTGCGCCCAGTACAGCAGTACCGTCCTGGAAAGTGAGCTTTTCGGACACGTGCAGGGGGCGTTCACAGGGGCAACCCGGAAGAAGAAGGGGAAATTCTCTCTCGCCCCCGGGGGCACCGTCTACCTGGATGATGCCGATGATATCAGCCCCGAAATCCAGGTAAAACTCTTGCGGGTGCTCGATGAGAAGATCGTCGAACCGGTGGGTTCGCTCCAGGGGACGAAGGTAGACACCCGGATTATCGCTTCCACCAAGAAGGACCTTACCGAATTGATCCAAAGGGGCCGTTTTCGGGATGATCTCTATTATCGGCTCAATGCCTTCCCCATCAAACTCCCCCCTCTTCGCCAACATAAAGAGGACATTCCAGCGTTGGTGCGACGTTTCTGGGACCAGATGGGACACCCCGAGAAGTCCCTTACAGACGACGCGCTGCTGGCGGCGCAGGCCCACAGCTGGCCCGGCAATGTGAGGGAACTGAAGAACATCACTTCCAGGCTGGCCCTTTCCTGCCCCACGAATCTCGTTTCCGCACGGGATTTTCCAGCCGAGTTACAGGAAAAGGACAACGAGAGGGATGAAGCCGGACCGGAGACCTTTGTAGAGGTCATGGCATCTATGGAAAGAAAGATTCTTTTGGAAGCTCTGCGCGTCGCCGGCGGCAACCAGAGTAAGGCGGCTCGAAACCTGGGCATGAAGCTATCCACCTTCAGGGACCGCATTGCCAGGCATACCCTCTCAACGAATCCCGCTGAGCAAGACAATGAATGCGATTGATAACCGCAAAAAGGAATCATAACGGATATGAGACTCTTCGATACGCTGATCCAAAAGCTGGCGGGTATTCGTTTAACGATTCTTCTCTGTATCCTCCTGGCCCTTGTTTCGCTCATAGGCACGTTGATTCCCCAGAACCTGAGCGACACGCAGTATGCGGATTCATACGGACCCAGGGCGGCCAGGGTCATCGTTTCCCTGGGCTTCGGCGACATCTACCATTCCATTGGTTTTGTGTCCTTGCTTTCCCTTCTTGCGATGAATCTCCTGGCCTGTAGCGGGAAGAGATTCCCCAACGTCTGGCATGCCTTGCGCAGAGGGCATCCCGTTCCGGCAGACAGGAAATTCAAGAGCTGGAAGAACCGGGAAACCCTTGTTCTGTCGGCGGCGGGCGAGGATCTGGAGGACCGCCTTGAAGAGATCGTTTCACGAGTCTTCGGAAAGAGCCCCGAGCAGAAGGTGTGCGAAGAGGATGAGCGAGTCCTTTTCATCGAAAGGCGCCGATATGCGCGCTATGGTCCCTATGTGGCCCACCTGGGCATCCTGATCATCCTCTTGGGAGGGGTGACGGGAATCTTTTTCGGGTTCAAAGGATCCTTGACGCTGCCGGAGGGACAGGAGGCCTCAGCGGCCTGGGCGCGCAAGACCGGGGAGAGCATCCCGCTGGGTTTCCGGATCCGCTGCGACCGGTTCATATTCCTTCAGTATCCGAGCGGGGCACCCAAGGAGTACCGAAGCGAAGTGAGCCTCCTTGATGAAGAGGGCACAAAAGTAATGGAGGCTGAGATCCGTGTGAACCACCCCCTGACGTATCAAGGAATCACGTTCTATCAATCGAATTACGGAAAGGTCTTCGAGACAACCCTGCGGGTCCGAGACCGCGAGAACGGACAGGAAACCGTCGTGACAACAGAGCTCAACAGGCCTTTCCTTCTTCCCGGCGATCAGGGGATGCGGGCGATGGCCGTAGCCTTCCAGGAAGACCTACGGATCCCGGCGGAGATGGTCAGGCGCACCTCCTTTTCAGGCACCAGCCTGGGTCCTGCCGTTCGTCTGGTTACTCTCGAAGAGAAAGGATTCGGGCGGCCCTTCTGGATTTTGAAGAACCCTCCCGAAAGTGACCCGACAAAGGGGGGGGACTATCATTTCGTGCTGGAAGGATACCGATCGATTTCTTACACGGGATTACAGGTGGCCCGCGATCCGGGGGCGCCGCTGGTCTGGGCAGGATGCATATTGCTCCTCCTTGGATTCCTGATGGCCCTGCTCCTGGACCATGAGATCTTCTGGATATCAACCAAACGCCAAGGACCGAAGAAGGTGGCGCTCACCCTGGCCGGAAGGGGTATACGTCATCCGGCGGTGTATCACAGTCGTTTTGAAAGACAGACGGCTCGGCTTCGGAAAGAGCTTGCTCCGTGGGTCAAGGGCGGATAAGCGGTTTCAAGAAACGTCGCAAAGAATCAGGCTAACCCGAGAGGGACTCCCATGAAAGAATCGACTCTTATCGGCCTGTCTACATTCATCTATCTCGCAAGCTGGGTCTCCTACCTCGTGCACGCGGCATTCCGCAGGAAGGGCCCGGGTGTCGCCGGGGATGTGCTGGCCGTCTGCGGTCTGCTCGTACAAACCTTCGCGATCGGGCTCCGCTGGTGGGAGTCTCATCAGCTCGGGATCGGACATGCACCCCTATCCAATCTCTATGAATCCATGGTGTTCTTCTCATGGACAATGGCTCTCACCTATCTGCTCGTGGTGAGAAGGCTCGAGACAAGACTTCTCGGAGCTTTTGTAATGCCCCTCGTCTGTTTTTCGCTTGCTTCCACGTCCCTGATGAATCAGCAGATTCAACCTCTCGTGCCTGCTTTGCAGAGCAACTGGCTGACGGCACATGTTTTCACCTGCTTCCTGGGATATGCAGCCTTTGCCATCGCCTTTTGTTTCAGTCTGCTCTATCTCTTGAAAACGAGAGGAACCCCCGGCTCCGGCGGATATCTCGACCGGAACCTCCCGGGAGCGGAATTGTTGGACGAGTTCTCCTACCGCATGATTGCTGTCGGTTTCCCTCTGCTCAGCCTGGGGATCATCACGGGTGCGGCGTGGGCAAACTCGGCTTGGGGCACCTACTGGAGCTGGGATCCGAAGGAGACTTGGTCGCTCATTGTTTGGTTGATCTATGCAGCCTACCTGCATGCCCGAATCGCCAGGGGGTGGAAGGGGAAGCGCAGTGCCTGGTTGTCCCTCATCGGGTTTGCCGCAACACTGTTCTGCTACCTTGGGGTGAATCTCCTGCTTTCCGGCCTTCACAGTTACGCCACCGGTTGAGCGTGTGCTTCCTGAAACTACCCTCTTCTGACCGGGTCGCGGGAACCCCGTGAACCCTTTCATCTTCCACACAGTCTCATCCGATAGGAGATTGGATCGAGAAGAAGCCTGCCTTCAGCCGTCCGTGATTGACACGATCGGTTCTCCTTGCCCATAATAATTGATACGTGATAGACTCATATTTGATGTGTCTGATTCTATCGAGCGGGGAAAGCCAGACTGTGCGAAGCGGAATCGGGCCGGCATCCTTGTTGATCTTCAGCTGCATGATTGCGGGCTGTCTGGCCGGCTCCGACGAACCCCCCCCTCCGGATACCGTCCATAACCCGGTATATCGCTTTGTTCACAGCGCAGATGCGGACGAAGACCTTTTCTTCTGCCAGCTCTGTCATGGAGAGGATTTTGACGGGACCCCCCTGGTCCCCAGCTGCTTTGCATGTCACCCCCCCCCAGGTCCGCCCTTTGTGCTGCATCCGCCCTCCCTGGAGCCTGCCTTTCCCTGGCGGTTTCCCGTCAACCACGGAAGCGAAGCCAAGAAGGACATACAGGGCTGCCAAGGGTGCCACGGGCAGAAAGGCGGACCCGGCAGCAATCCTTCCTTTGCCGTGCCTATCGGCAACCTTGAAAGGGGCTGTGAAAGCGCGGAAGGCTGCCATTTCAACGGCCCCTTCGACAACGGGCACAAT
>JAQYVQ010000266.1 GCA_030145435.1 Syntrophobacteria bacterium
TCCGGGTATTCGAACAACACCTTCACGGCCCGGCTCTTCCCCTGGTGGCGGCAGGCGAGCAGGGCCTCGGCATACCGATCCAATCGGAACCGGTGCGTCAGGATGGCGGTGACATCCACGCCCCGTGCCTTGATCAGTTCGAAGTAGATCTCGATCGCGTGGCTTCTCTTTCCGTTGTACGTCTCGAGCCCGAAGGCGTTCGAACCGATAAGCGATATTTCTTTGAAATACAGGGGGGTCCATTCGAACCGCCTGGGCGTGGCCACACCCGTGATCACGATCTTCGCACGCCAGTCGCAAACCCGCACTCCGATCTCCAAGGTTTCGGCACTGCCGACAGAATCGTAGATGGCCTGCACGCCTCCGTTCAACATGGGCTTCCCGTGCTGGGGCTCGAGCACCTCCGCACCGGTGAGGGACGCGATCGCAGGGATGAGGTTCTCGAGAGGGCGCCAGGCAATGGCCTCCTCTGCGCCGAATTGCAGGGCCAGCTCCCGCTGGTGATCGAAACGGTAGACGGCAAGGACGCGTACGTTCGGGTACAGGGTCCTCAAGATTGCGATGCTCAGCAGCCCCAGCGTCCCGCAGCCGTAAACCAGGACCGTCCCGTTCTCCTGGGGCGGGAAGTTCAGGATCGCGTGCAGGGACACACTGTAGGGGTCTGCCAGGACAGCCTCCTCGAAACAAATGTCCTCCGGGATCGGGATGCACATCGATTCGTGGGCGGGCACGAGTTCGGCGAACCCACCCGTTGCGGCGCTCGAGTTGCCTGTGTGGATGCCCGGCGGGAGGATGCCCTGGTGGAAGTTGTAACACCGGGAGAAGTTGCCCTCGGCACAGGAAGGGCACAATGGCTCGATTCCCCGGGGGCCGCAGGAGAGCCAGGGGTTCAACACGACCCGGTCCCCCACCTTGCGAGTCCTCACTGCCGGGCCGACCTTCTCGACGAATCCGACTACCTCGTGTCCGAGGACCTGCGGGAAGCTGATGAGCGAGGTCATCGGGTTGTCGATGTTCCCGTCCATGAAGACCTGTTTGTAGTCGCTCCCGCAGATTCCGCAGTATCGGGTCCTGATCAGGACCCAGTCGTCGGCGGGCAGGACGGGATCGGATATTCCCCGATATCGGAACGTTGACAACCGCCCCACGTAGGCGCGGGTGGAGAGGATTCCGAGCAGCCTTGTCACGGCCATCCGGGGGATATGCATGTCGAAGACCAATGCCTTCATGGGTCAACCTTCGATCATTCCTGCCTTGACGAGGTTCTCCCTGACGAACTTCGCCTGTTCGTCCGTGAGTTGGGGCAGGGGGCTCTTCACGACCGGGGTCATGTCGTGTCCGAGGAGCCTCATGGCCTCCTTCATCACCGCATGGGGCCTCATGGTGCTCGCGAAAATCGTGACGAGCTCTGGAAAGCTGAACTGAATCTCCTCCGCCCTTTTCATGTCCCCCTCGTGAAAGGCGTCCCAGAGGGACACGAGCGTGTCGGGGATCAGATTCGCCAGCGGGCAGATCACACCGTGGGCGCCGCTCTGGAGGGCGAAGAAGAAGTTGATGGAGGTCCCGGTGTGGACGTCAAAGGTTGTGTCCCGTGTCAGTTCGACCAGCCCGGCCAGCTCGGCCAAGTCGGCGATCGATTCCTTCACGCCTCGTATGTTCGGGATCGTGGACAGGCGGTGAATCTGTTCCGGAGACAGGGTCAGATGCGTTGCCATGGGGAAATTGTAGTAGAGAATCGGCATCTCGAGCCGTTCCGAGAGGATTCGATAGTGGTCGAACACATCATCCTCTTCCAGGGGGTAGTATACGGGCAGGGCCGAGAGGAGGGCGTCTGCGCCCGCCTCTCGGGCGAACGCTCCGAGCTCGAGGGTCTGGTCCGTGCCCATGTAGGTGGTTCCGACAACGATCGGTACGCGCCCGCCGCAGGCCTCTGCGGTTGCCGTGATGACCTGTCGTCTCTCCGCATCGGTCAGGAACGGGGACTCACCGTTGCTCCCGAGGACCAGAAGGCCGTGCACACCTTTCTCGATCAGGAAGGCGACGGTCTTCTGCAATGCCGGCACGTCGATCGCACCGTCGGTCGTCAGAGGGGTAAGAACGACCGGGTATACACCCTGGTATCTTCTTTCCATGACAGAGACCCTCCTACTTCAAGAGCTTCTTTTCCATTTCAGGGATGGATGCATCCAGAGTGTCCACGATCCGGTCGATCGTCGGTCGGTCGGCGATCAGGGCGGGGGCGATGCAGACCGTCTCCATCGTGGACGACCGGAGGAACACGCCCTTCTCCCAGCAGAGCTCGACCAGCATCTCCGGGGCCGAATTCTCCGGCTCGATCGGCATCTTGCTCTTCTTGTCTGCGACAAGCTCGACAGCGGCCAGCATGCCCATGCCCCGCACATCCCCCACGGAATCGTAGCGGGCGAGCGCCTGAAGGCGTTCCAGCATATAGGCTCCATTCTCGGCAGCCCTTTCGACCAGGCCTTCCTCCTCGATGACCTCGATGTTGGCCAGGCCTGCGGCACAGCCGACCGGGTGGTTCATGTAAGTGAATCCGTGCATCAGGGGCAGCCTCTCGTCCTGGTGCTCACCGATGCCGTCGTAGATGTCCGCGCTCATGACGCAGGCGCCGAGAGGGATGTGGCCCGAGCTCAAGCCCTTGGCCAGGCTGAGCATGTCGGGCCGAATGCCTCCCCAGTGTTCGTGGGCGAACATGGCTCCGGTCCGGCCGAAGCCGGTGATGACCTCGTCCAGGATCAGAAGAATATCGTGTCGGTCGCAGATCTCGCGTATGCGGGGGAAGTAATCGGCCGGTGGCGGGATCACGCCGCCGGAGCCGATGATCGGCTCTGCCATGAAGGCGGCAATCGTCTCCGGCCCCTCTTCCTCGATCGTCTCCTCCATCTCCTTGACGCACGCAAGATCGCACGCAGGGTACTCCTGGTCGAATTCACACTGGTAGCAGTACGGGGCTGAAACCTTTATAAAGCCCTCGGGGAGCGGGTCGATGTTGAAGTGGAAGGGGAAAATGCCCGTGGCGGCCGTGGTGGCCAGCCCCATGCCGTGGTAGGAGAACCTCCGCGACATGATCTTGTTCTTCTCGGTCTTCCCTTGCAAGGCCCAGTGCAGCCGCGCCATCTTTATGTTCGTCTCGTTCGACTCCGAGCCGCCGCAGGTGAACCAGGCGCGCGTCAGGTCGTAGGAAGGATCGATCATGCCGGTCAGTTTCGCGGCAAGCTCGATGGAAGGAGGCGTGGATACCCCGTGGAAAGAGGAGAAGTAGCTCAGCTTGTTCATCTGCCGCGTGACCGCCTCGATGATCTTCGGGTGATTGTGGCCCACGGCCACGCACCAGAGCCCGGAGAACCCGTCCACGATTTCCCGGCCCTCCAGATCCCGAATCATCACCCCCTTGCCCTCCACGATGATCCTCGGCGGATGATGGGACTCGAAGTGCCTTGGATGGGTCAGGGGATGAATCAGGTGCGCCTTGTCCAGATCGACCAGTGACTTTTGTTGGGCCATGGCAACCCTCCCTTCCCTGGCTCCCTGAGGGGAGACCGATTATTTCAGGGGCCCTTTGATCAGACGGATGTCGTCGATCCAGACGGTGCCCGTTCCCTCGATGACCAGATTCAGCTTCACATTGTCGGGGTTTTCCCCACTCTTGAGGAAGAAAGGGGTCTCCTGCTTGGTCCAGTCCGAGTTTCCCGTCAGCGGGGCTTGCAAGGCACGGGAAAAGAATTCTCCTTTTCCAGGGAAACGGCACCACATCTCCAGATAGACCTTGCCCTCCACCCCCTCTGTACGGACCTTTGCCTGATAGATCAAACGCGCATTCTCCACGTCGATATCGCCCGTCTCGAACAAGGGCACCTGTCCGGGCTCGTCTGTCCTCACTCGGATAGACCCGTTGCCGTCCTCCGTGATTTCCTCGTCGAAGACAATGCCGGTTTTCGTGAGCACCCCCTCGAGGCTGTCGATCGAGTAGTGTCGAAGAAGTTCTGAGTCCTTGGATGCCTTTTGGCAGCCAGCGAAGAGAAGGCCGACCGCCGTGGTCAGGCAAAGGATGAAGAGTGTCTTTTTCATCATCAATCCTCCCTGTCGATTGCTTTTTTACGAAGGGTGATGTTTGCCTATCTCTGAAAGCGGATCTCGAACATCTGTTCCGTTATCCTCTGACCCCACTGGTTGACCACGTGCTCTTCGCAGAGCCGGAACCCTTCACCCTCGTAGAGGGCACGAGCGGCATCCAGCCCTTCGAAGGTCCATAGATAGACCCTGGGGCAGCCCTCTTGCTGGCAGAAATCGACCGCCCGGCCGAGCAAGGCCTTCCCGAGGCCGGTTCCCTGGTGTTCCGGGACGACGATGAACCAGCGCAGACGGACCCCTTCCGCGGGGGTCTCCCTGCCGTCTATGGCCACCGAGCCCGCGAATCGGCCACCCGCCGTAGCGGCCCAGAACCCATCGCGGCCCTCCTGAAAGGCAGCCATGAACTCCGAAAGCTCCCTGCCGACTTGGGTCTCGAAAGAGACGTCGAAGCCCCAGTGCTCGTGATAGTACAAGGCGTGCGCCTCGGTGATCCTGCCGATAACGCCTGGGGAATATCCTTGAAACTTAATCTCGTTCTTGGAAGGTACCGTCAATACGCAGGTCCTCCAGGGGGTTGCGACAGCACGCCTCAGCGACTAACAGGCGAGGAGCAATTCATGGCCATGTATTCCCGGCAGAGCCTGCGTTGCTCGCTGCTATCCTGGGGTCCCTCGGAGATTTGCGCCGGGCGACTTTGTAGGGGGAGGGAGAGACGGAGCCCAAGCAAATCGGAGAGGGAACCCAGGATAGCAGTGAACGGCATCTCTTTGCCGGAACCGGGCCTCATTTGCATTTCACCCCCTTAGCAAGATTCGAGCGAAGCGTCTGGATCCAAGATTCTATAGGGACAGTCCATGGCATTCAAAGGGTCGAGCAGGATGGCGATTCCGGGGTCGTGCAGGGTCTCCCAATTGAGCTCTCGAAAGGCCCTTTCCTGGGATACCCATGCCATCGTAAGATGAAGATGGGGGCGGGGACCGGTAGTCTTTCCCCTTTTTTCCGTGAGGGACGCGATGATGTCTCCCTGACGGACCCGCTCCCCCGGCTTGATGTGGTCCGAGGGCCTCATGTGTCCATACATGGTCCAGAGCCTTCTTCCGTGCCCGTCATCGGTGCCATGGCTCACGTACACGGATTGCCCGAGATAGTCCTTCTCGATCTTGGTGACCTCCCCGTCGAACATCACCGGAATGCGTGTAGATTCATCGAGTTTGAGTAGATGCCCCGGCTCATTTGTATACAGGCACAGGTCGATTCCCTCGTGGGGGCTGGGACGAGTCCCCCTGTCCCCCCACCATTTCTCTCGGGCCCTGAAGAGCATGCCCGGATGGAAGGCCCACCGGTCGAACCCGGCCTCGCGCAGCCCGTTGCATTCCAGCAATCGCTCGCTGAAGTTGGTCTTCTTTGCCGGATACCTGTGGCCTGCCAATCTCGACCCCCCTGTTCCCTCCCTCGGAACAAGAAGGGAACATAGGCCAAGGATGTCGGGTCGGTCAAGCCCGATCCCGGAAGACAGGCCATTTCATCTGGAATGAGCATCCCTTCTCCTTGAAATTACCGACGGATCGATACTACCATGTTCCTGCCCTGCACCGGAGCATCGATTTGAACTCAGAGGAGGCGTCCCGATGATGAAGAAGAGGATCGGCCTTGTCCTTGTAGTCCTTGCGGGGGCGTTGTGCCTGTATTCCTGTGGGAACGGCCTTGAAGATGGAGGCCTTTCTACGAAGGCTGTAAAGATCCCTCTCCCGCAATTCGAGCCGGACGAACCGTACCCCGTGGTTGAGGAAAAGGGACTCCCCATCGTGCGCCCCGATGACCCGGAGCAGCGAAAGCTGTATGTGAACGTTGTCCGCCCCGTTTCGGACGAGAGGTTCCCTGTCTTGCTGATCGCTACTGCGTACAGAAGGGAATTCGTTCGGATGCTCGCCCCCGATTCGCTCGTTTCGACCGGCTATGCCGTGGTCATCCTCGATGTGATGGGCAGCGGATCCTCCGAAGGGGGCTGGGAGACGCTGTCCGCCAGGGAGATCGACGACGTGGCCTGGATCATCGACAACTGGATCCCGGCGCAACCCTGGAGCAACGGCAAGGTGGGCATGTACGGGCCGAGCTACATGGGAATCACCTCCTACCTGGCGGCAGGCCGCAAGCCTCGCCACCTGAAGGCGATCTTCCCAGGGGTGATCCACGCAGACACGTATCGGGACATCTTTTTTCAAGGCGGGATATTCGAACAGGAGTTCATGCTCTTCTGGGCGAGGTTCACCCTTGATCTGTCCTTCTTGCCGCCTACGCAGCTTCTCCAGCCCAGGAACGGTCATGTGCTCGAAGACGTCTGGTCCGGCTTGAAGGCCCTGGAAGAGCACAGGGAGCAGGAACCGGAAGTCCTTTCCTGGCTCGCCAAGACGACGGACAGCCCGTTCTTTGATGAACGTTCCCCCATGACCTACTGGGAAGAGATGGCCGAGATGCCGATCATGACGACCGCCGGCTGGTGGGGGATCTTCACCCGCGGCAGCATGCTGAACTACACCGAGATCACACGGGAGAAGAAGAGACGGGAGAGGGAAGGGGGCACTGCGGGCCCGATGCGGA
>JAQYVQ010000277.1 GCA_030145435.1 Syntrophobacteria bacterium
TAGATTCAGCAGGGAACTCAGCTGGATATTAGTGCACCGACAACTCGAGAGACTCGACAAGAATGGAGGAGGAAGACGATGCTGAAACTTGGGGAAAAGGGAGCGATTCCTCAGAGAGACAACGAGACATATGCCATTGCACCGCACATTCCCTGCGGCGTGGTAACCCCTGAGCTGTTGCGCCGGATCGCGGATGCGGCGGAGAAATACGAGGCTCAGGCGATCAAGATAACGGGAGCCACGCGTATCGCCATCGTGGGGCTGAAGGAAGAGGACATCGACAGCGTCTGGGAAGATCTGAAAATGGACCCGGGGGCTGCCGTGGGGCTCTGTGTCCGCAGCGTACGCTCATGCCCCGGTACGACGTTCTGCAAGTTGGGCAAGCAGGATGCCCTCGGCATCGGCATGAAGCTCGACTCGGCATACCACGGCAAGCAATTGCCCGGCAAGTTCAAGATGGCGGTTTCCGGGTGCGGCCTGTCCTGTGCCGAATCCTGGGTCCGCGATGTCGGTCTGATCGGAAAAGAGGACGGGTGGGTCCTGACGATCGGCGGAAATGTGGGTGCCATTCCCCGTATCGGCAAGGAGCTCGTCGGCGGCCTGGATGACGACGCAGTACTGGCGGCGGTTGAGAAGGTGGTCGCGTATTACACCGAAAACGCGAAGAAGGGGGAACGCCTGGGCAAGATGATCGAGCGGGTAGGCCTGGACCCCTTCAAAGAAGCGCTATAGGCGGCGACGCCGAAACGAGGCGACGAGCCCGAGGATGAGGATCGCCTCGGGGATCAGCAGCGCAATGGAATGGAAGGCGGCAAAGGTCTTCTCCGGGATGAGAGGCGCCTGGTAGAGGTCTTCCGCCTTCGGACGGATCTGGATCTGGTCCTCCCGGTTGGCGAGATAGTAGACCGCGTTCATGACGAGATCTTCGTTGTACAGGGCGCCGAGCAAGCGGTTCGTGGCAAAGTCGACGTCGCCGAAGAGGACGATTCTCGCCTCGTTTCCGCTCTCGGTCGACCTCTCGAGGGAGGCACCCAGGGGAAAGGGGCCCTTGTCCCTTCTCATCCACTGGGGCAGCGGCGCCGTCTCCTCTCCATCTCCTCTCGTCCCCCCCTCTGCAGGCATCTCGATTCGGCTCGTTCGGCCCGAATAGACGAAACCTTTCGGGTCCGAGCCCTTGAGGATGAGAGGCCTCGCCCCGGAGAACACGACCGCTGTACGTTCCGTCAGACCCTGGACAACCGGGTGATAGCTGGTGAACCGGTTGACGATCGGCTCTGTGCCCTTGGCCTCGCTTCCGAACAGGGAGGACTCTTCGTCGACCACGAGGGCATCGAAGGCCGAGATCCCCTGCTCTTCGAGCAACTTTGCGGGCTCGAGGGGGCGGCCGGGCTCTGAGAAGACGAGAAGTCGCCCCCCTTTGTCGAGGAAGGATTTCAGCCTGTCCCGCTCGGCAGGGAGAAGCTCTTTCTCGGGCGCAGCCACGACCACGATCTCGCAGTCTTCCGGCACATCGGGCTGGGCGGCCAGAAGCAGGTCCGTGGTCTGAAACCCTTCACGGGTTAGCAAGCCATGCAGTGAGGAGAGCCCCCGCTCGCCGTGTCCGTCCAGGGAGGGTTCGCCGTGACCGCGCAAGAAACAGAGCTTCGTGCTTGCGCGCATGCTGAAGTCGAGTACTGTCTGGAGGATGACGCGCTCCGACATGGCCGGCACCTTCCTGGCCCGTCCGCCCGAGTAGAAGACGAGTTGCGAGCCGCTTCGCTCGAGCTGCCTCGCGGCCTCGGGGCTGAGTTCCTGGGGCGAGACGATCTTCAGGCGGAAACGGTCAGAGGCTTGAGCAAAGCGCTCGATCAGGAGCCTCTCCTGTCCCGACACCGCAGGGTCGCCCACGTAGACCGCATCGATGTCGACCGGAAGGTCTTCGAGCACTTTTCGGGTGAACTCGGACAGTGTGTAGATCCGGGGCTCTGTCAGGTCCCACTCGTGTGTGATCCGTGAGGCCGCCAGGAGGATTGCGGCCGTGACAATGATGGCGATGCCGGTGTGAATCAAGGCCCTGACCACGGCCTTCCGCGAGAGGCCCGACTGCTTCCTCTGCACGGACACCACGGAGACCACGATTGCGCTCACGATCAGGATGCCCGCCATGATCAGGTTGCCGATCGCCGCGGGTCCCGCTTGCTTGCTCAGGTAGGCACCCCCCAGGCCGAAGGCCAGGGCAACACAAGCCAGAGAGAAGAGAAAGCCGGCCATGGTGCCTCCTAGTTGATCCGTTCGAGTGCAAGGCTTACCCGTGCGAGCAGGAAGCCGCCCAGGCCGAGGCCCGTGAAATAGACGATGTCCGTAAGGGAGATGATGCCCCGTGGAAAGCCCCCCATGTGGGTCATCAAAGAGAGATACTGCAGGACTCGATCCGCTGTGTCGCCGGTGAACTCCATCATCCAGCTGAAGTCCAGGATTGCCATCGAGACGGCATAGGCACTCAGCGCCGCCACGAGCTGGCTGTCCGCCAGAGCGGAGCAGAGAAGTCCGATGGAGGCGAGAGCAAAGGAAAGGAGCAACAAGCCCATGAGAGATGCGAGGATCGGGCCCATGTCGAGCTCGGTGTGGGCCGCCGATATGGCCGGCAGCAGGGACGCGATGGCCACGACCGCTACGAGAAAGACGAAGGTTGCCAGGAATTTGCCCGCCGCGATCTGGGTGTTGCTGAGCGGCAGGGTCAGGAGCAGCTCGTCTGTGCGACGGGTTCGTTCCTCGCAGAACATGCCCATGGTGATCAGGGGAATGATGGCCAGAAGCACGAGAGCGGTATCGGTGACGGTCGGCAAAAGAACCTGTTCGAACAGATTGAGCCCGGGAGGCATCATCCCCGCGCCGATCTGGTTGAAGGCGGTTCGGGTCTGCAAGAGCATGATCTGCGTGTTGAAGGCCTTCAAGTTGTCCAGGAAGAACAGGCTCATCGAGAGGGCCATGGCGGTCAGGGCGATGTAGGCGATCGGGGAGGCGAACAGGCCGGTGAGTTCCTTGCGAACGACGGTCAGCGTTGCCCTCATGTCTCTTGCCCCTTGTCCCGTTCGTGGGTCTGGCGAAATACTTCCGCAATGCCGGAGGCCCCGCCGAGCTCGTCTATGGCGCCCAGCTTCGCGATACGTCCTCGGTCGAGCACGAGTGCCCGCGAACAAAGCGCGCCCACTTCGTCGAGGTCGTGGCTGCTCAGGACCACGGTGCTCTTTTCGGAGAGTTGCCGGACGAGTTCGTGGGTCTGATGTCTCTGCTCAGGGTCGAGGCCGTCCGTCGGCTCGTCGAGAAAGACCACTTGAGGCTCGTGGATCACGGCGGCAGCCAGGGAGATACGGGCGCGGTAGCCTTTGGAGCAATGCCCGGCGAGACGGTCGATGACCGCGCCCAGGCCGAAGTGCGAGGCGAGTTCTTCGATACGTGATTTTTGCCTGGCTCGCGAGAGGCCGTGTACGTTGCCGACGAATCGAAGGAGGCCCCGGACGGTCAAGTCGGCGTAGAGTTGCGGATGCTCCGGCATGTATCCGATCCGCCTCCGGACCGCGAGTGACTGCCTGATGATATCCATCCCGGCCACTCGCACGGAACCGGCGGTTGGCAGGCGGTAGCCGGTGAGGATTCTGAGGAGGGTCGTCTTGCCCGATCCGTTCCTTCCCAGAAGGCCGAAAACCTCCCCCTGGCCGATCTCAAAGGTTACGTCCGCCAGGGCGTGAAGAGGCCCATAGTCCTTCCACAGGCCTTCCACCTCTACCACGGCGCCGTCTGTCATCGATTCGAGCCCCTTTCCAGTCCTTTTCTTTGGATGCCTCGACCCGGCCTTTGGTCGACGACCGGAAAAAATCCTTAATGTAAGCTGGGAAGTATACCGTGGGCGGCCGAGAAAGTGAATCCCCGTGCCGGGAGAGAAGAGGGGGTTCTTCTTGACAGCTTGAACCATGTTCAATGTTGCGTGTACCCTGTACCCGAGGACACCTTGAATTGGTGCTGTGAAACGGATATGTAAGGTGCCCTGCGACAACTCGCTTGCTTCCGGGATGCACCCACAAAGGGGAGGACACAAGATGAGCGACGCACTGGCCATGGCCCTGGTAGAGCTGAAACGGGACGAGGTGCTGGGGGCCGTGAAGGACAAGGCGGAGAGTGGGGACGACCCGCTCAAGATTCTGGAGGAATGCCGGCGGGGAATGACCATCGTCGGGGATCGCTTCCAGTCCGGGGAATTCTATCTGGCGGAAATGATGCTGGCCGCAGAGATCTTCAAGGGGGTGGTTTCGATCCTCGATCCCCACATGGAAAAGGTGCGCCCGCCGAAGCCTCTGGGCAAGGTGGTGCTGGCCACCCTGAAGGGGGACATCCACGACCTGGGCAAGGACATTGTGGCCACACTTCTACGGGCGCGGGGCTTCGAGGTGCACGACCTGGGGGTGGATGTGCTGCCGGCCGTGGTCCTGGACAAGGTCAAGGAGGTCAATCCCGACTTCGTCGGGTTCTCCGCCCTGATTACCTCCGCCTTTGCGTCGATGAAGGAGGCCTCCGAACTGCTCGTCGAGTCGGGCCTGCGGGAGAAATGCAAGCTGATGGTCGGGGGCGGTGTGACCACGCCCGCGGTCAAGGAACACATCGGCGCAGACTTCCAGACCCTGGATGCCATGGAAGGCGTGTCCTACTGCCTCAAAGAGATCGGGGGGAAGTGAGCGATGGTCAAGGAAACCATGACCTCTGAAGAGAGGCTGATGGCTGCGATCAGCCTTGAGAAGCCGGACCGGGTTCCAATTGCCATCAACCTGGACACGGCGCCCGCCGCGAGACTACTCGGGCTCAATTCGTGGGAGGTCGTCAGCCAGGGCTTCGGGCCCCAGCTCGACGTAGTCCTGCAGGTCTTCGATGAGTACGGTGGGTGGGACGGGGTCGGTGGTCTCCTCCCGCCGGACCTGTTCCCTGTGAGCGGGATGAGGGCAAAGCCGCCGAGCGAGGGCTCCCCGGAGAATCAGGTGCTCGAGGGGGAGGTCTGGAAACCGGAGGAGTACGATCTACTCGTGGAGGTCGGCTGGCAGCGTTTTGTGAACGAGCAACTCGTATTCCGGGTCTCGGACATGACGAAGGCCGAAGAGATCGCGGAGCTTGGGAGCGAGTGGATGGGCTTCCTGGTGCGGTTCGTCGAGGAGGTGAAAAAGAGGGGCGCTCAACCGTATGGGATCATGCCGAACGTGCACCCCTTTTTCTGGATGTCCCTGACACGATCGATGGTGAAGTTCACAGAGGACCTGTACTACAGGCCCGACGTGGTAGAGAGGGCGTTGAAGGCGATCGTCCCGGAGTGGACGCGTTTTGCGATCGAGTTGTCCAAGGGGATGAACAGCAAGATCTTCTTCTTCGCCGAAGAGAGGGCCGGGTGTTTCTTCTACCCCATGAAGATCTTCGAGCGTTTCTGGTGGCCCTACACAGTGGAAATCGTCGACGCCCTCTGGTCGGAAGGCATCGTGAGTCTCTTTCATCTGGATCAGTGCTGGGACCAGAACATCCCTTACTTCAAGCAGCTCCCCAAGGGATCCGCCATCATCGACCTGGACGGAACGACCGACATCTTTGCCGCCAAGGAGGTGCTGGGAGGCCACTTGTGCATCGGCGGCGATGTGCACCCCTCCTTGCTCTGCCTCGGCAAGCCGGAGGAAGTGGAGGCATACTGCAAGCGGTTGATCGACGAGGTCGGCAGGGACGGCGGCCTCATCCTGGGCGTGGGGTGCAGCGTTCCTTACGAGGCCAAGCCGGAGAACTTGAGAGCCTTCATCGAAACGGGCAAGAACTACGTACCGTGGTAGACCGGAACACGAAAAGGGTTCCTGACACCTTCTTCGTTCGACAGACTTCTTGAGAGGCCTCTTCATTGAAACTCCTGCTCATCAGCGGCTTCCTCGGTTCCGGCAAGACCACCCTCCTCCTGCAGATCGCCCGGAGGCTGGCGGCGGCCTCCCAGAAGGTCGCGATCATCGAGAACGAGGTGGGGGAGATCGGGATCGACGGGCAGTACCTTCGCCGGGAAGGCCTGGAGGTGCAGGAGATGTTCGGAGGATGTGTCTGCTGCACCCTTGCTGTGGATCTCGTCACGACCCTCAGGAAGCTCGAAGAGTCTGTTCAGCCGGACAGAGTCATCCTCGAGGCCACCGGCGTCGCCCGGCCGGGCGATATCGTGCCGACCGTTCGCCAATATGCTTCGATGGTCGATGAAATCCAGGTCCTTGTCCTGGTGGATGGTCCCCGTTACGAGATGCTTCTGGAGGTGATGAACCCTCTGGTGACGGCCCAGATCGGGGCGGCTGATGTCGTTGCCATCAACAAGATCGACGAAATGGATGAAGCCGGCGTTGATCGCATCCGGAGGAGCGTTAAGGATCTGAACGAAAAGACCCGGGTGGTGGCGATCTCCGCGGAGCAACAGATCAACCTCGAGGACCTGATGGGTGCACTGCAATGACCCACGATGATCACGCGCACCCGCCACCCGATGGGGATCCCCAGCCGACGGCCTATGCGCTGCAGAGCACGTTGAGCCTCCCGGGGCCGTTGTCGGAAACGGATCTCCGGAAGGGTGTCGACGCATTCCTTGCCGAACTCACCCGTTCCCTGAGAGAGCAGGGTTGCAGGCTGATCGGCCACATAAAGGGGATTCTCGCGACAGGGGACAAGGGCCATCTCTTCTTCAGCGTGACCTCCTTCGAGCAGAGGACTCGATTCAAGGGAGGGCTGACCGGAGAATATGAGAAGATAGACCTTACGCTCAACGTGATCGTATACGGAGTCGGCAGCGA
>JAQYVQ010000440.1 GCA_030145435.1 Syntrophobacteria bacterium
GTCAGCCAGGGCCTGGTCATAGATGTGATTCCCCTCCATGATAGGCCATCCATAGTTTCCGCCTTTTTCGACAAGATTCAGTTCCTCCCAGTTCCACTGTCCGACATCGCCTGCAATCAATCTGCCGGTATTCTCGTCGAACGAGAATCTGTAGGGATTTCTGAATCCATAGGCATAGATTTCATCACGTCCTGTCGGGTCAGCAACAAATGGATTGTCCGACGGAATGCCATAGGGATCGCCTGTGTCAGCGTCAATTCTCAGTATCGAGCCGAGCAATGTACTCGTATCCTGGGCATTTCCGATCGTACCGTGGCGATCGTACGATCCACCACCGTCACCCAATCCTATGTACAGGTATCCGTCAGGGCCGAAGGCAAGTTGTCCTGCGTTATGGTTTGATTCGGGCTGACTCACAGTCAAGAGGATTCTTTCTGAGGTATCGTCTGCGAGATTGTCATTCTCGGATGAAACCAAGAACTCGGAAACGATGCTCGTGTGATCCACTCCTTGCCCGGCTTCCGGAGCACTGTAGTAGACAAAGAACCTCCCATTTTCGGCATATTCAGGATGAAAGGCCAATCCCAAGAGGCCACGCTCATCATATGCAGGGAGTAACGAAACCATCCTGTTGGAAAGAGACAAGAAGGGTTGTTGCAGTTTGATCCCTTCTTCGATGATGTAGATTTCTCCTACTTGATCGGCAACAAACAGTCGATCTGTCCCGTCGCCCGGATGGGTCAGCACTGTCGGGGTATTGAAACCGCTAGCAACTCCTTCCAGTCTCACGGTCGGTTCTGGACAACCGGTCAACAAGAAGATAGAAAGAACGATTGTACTTGATTTGAAGATACTGAAGAACATCACTCTCCGTTTCATCTTCTTACCTCCTCGATCTGTTCTCATGCTTGGTCTCGGTGCAATATCTTGTTCTGGTCCTTGCATCTTGTCTTGCCTTCCCAATCCACTGTTATTCGGGTCTAGTGAGTTTCGCCTCAGCGTTCATGTCGTGTATAGCATAGAGAATATAGATGTATACCAAAACAGTAGGATCTACTTTTTAGATGAGAAGGGAAGCTTGTCTGATTCAGGGGTTGGACGATTTCCAGATGTTTGATTATGTAGGCAGTTGGTTATTTTGAGTGAGACGGCCGACTGTCCGTATTCGATAGAAGCGGATAGGGCGATGTTGATCGAAAGGACGGAGAGGAACATAAAGACGATTGTGTCAGGATACAGAGGCCGGAATCATTTATGGACGACTACGAGCTCCTGCAGGTCAGAGCCTCACACTCGGAAAGCAAGGGAGAGAAGGGGCCAAAGAGAGTCGCGGGTCCCTTCCCCTGCCTCAAGGTTTCCTCTGGATAGAATAGGCCCTGTCAAACGGTGCAGGGTCCTCCCCTCTAATCGGAACGTCACGGAAAACAGAAGGATGTCGCATTAGAGCAAATGCAGACTGCGGCCATCGAATACCGCGAAGAATACCCCGGACAGTGCCAGGAATCCTTCGACTCCTATTTTGAATCAATTGAATAGGAGGCCACGAAATGAATCGCATATTGAGGTCTAAGTTGAGCTGCATCGCGGTTGCTCTGCTATTTCCTCTGGTCTTATTAGGCTGTTCTACTTGCAAGGAGGGGTGTCTCTTCCTTAGTGTTCCTTGTATCATGGGAGGCCCAATGCTTTGGGTGGTTTGTCTTGGGGCTTGTATGAGTATGTGCCCTCAATACCAAATATCCTCTGACTGCACCGACACCCCGGACGAGTGTGTCGCCATGTTTGAGCAGATGCAGATAGCAGCGATCCAGTTTTGCGAGGAGTATCCAGACGAATGCCAGGAAGCGTTTGACGCATGGGCTGATGCTGAGGAGTAGCCCGCACAAACTACGACTAGGCTCCAGCAGTCTTCCGCTGGCGATAACTGACGATTACTAGAGGCACCCAAAGGATGCAGTAGAGTCGCCCCTTTTTCTCAGCCCCCAACAGACGGGGTGTGGCACAACATATTGCGGTCTCAGAGAAGCCCCGAAAAGAGCATGTATCTGCTATATAACTGCAGTCCCCATACGAACCAAACCACTGACACTTTCATATCGAAATATTCATTTCCATGGGGCAGGGTATAAACCTTCGCCTTTAGGCGGAATTGTCTTTAGCGAACAGTTCCTCTGATAAGGGTAATATGTATAAAATGTCCTCCAAACTGAGAATTGGAGGGCAAGGTATGGAAAAGGGACGTTATCGACGAGGAGCACACACGGTTACGGATTTCAAGTACCACATTGTATGGAAGACGAAGTACAGTTACAGCGTATTGAAGGGAGAGCTGGCCCTTCGAGTACGGGACATGATCCGAGAAATCTGCGCAGAGAAAGAAATAGAGATCGTCAAGGGGAATGTGCGACCGAATCATATTCACGTGCTGGTCAGTGCGCCTACGCATCTTTCTCCTGCAAAGATAGCCCAATATCTGAAGGGGAAGAGCTCGTATCGTCTGCAACGGGAATTTCCCCAGTTGCGAAAGAGGTATTGGGGCCGCCATTTGTGGGCTCGTGGATATTTCGGTGCAAGCGTTGGTGCGGTAACAGAGGAGCAAATCAAACAGTACATCGAGAATCAATCGGACCCCCCCGAATCGTTCAAGGTTTGGGATGAACCGCAGGAACTTCAAGATGATAAGAGAGATCTTCAGTCGGATTCATCCGAATAGTTCAGATGGCTTTAGCCTTAACAAACTTTCAAGAGCACGACAATCTACCGGCTTTTAGCCGGTAAGTCATTGAGTCTACAATTGCAAGTTTCACCGAGCACGTTCGGTTAGTTTCATGTTTATATTTCTATCCGTAGGAAGTGGACCGCTGAAAACCTCAACATTGCAGTTCCAAACATGCAGTGCGAGGCAGCCCCCGACAGTTTGCAGATATTGCCATGACATTGATCGCTCCGAGTGGTAAGGGCGGGTTTGATATTTCTCTTATAATTCCGAATTTGTTGCGAGCCGAAATCGTAGCCATGTCGTTTCGAAATATCACCCACCCCCCACATAGGGCAGCACGAGCACAGAGGCGCCGTCTGTCAACGGTTCGTCCTCTTCTGCAAGACGGCCGTCCACGGTTATCATGTTGCTTTCGGTCACGGGGAGCTTGAGCTGGGCAAAGAGACCGCTGAGCCTCGTGCCTGACGGGATCTCGACCTCGAGACCCGGCTCCGGATCATAGCGGGGGAGGTGCTCCCTCAGGGAACCGAATACTTCGAGGGTTATCTTCATCCCTTCAGAGGCCCATGGCCTGGATGAGCAGGGTCGTCACGTCCATCACCTGCATGTCCGTACCTAGGCTCTTCGCCGCCCTGCCCAGACTCCAGTTACAGAAGGCGCAGCTCGTGACAAGCGTGTCCGCACCGGCGGCCTGCGCGTCCTTGATTCGATTCAGACCCGTGTGGAGGGACAGTTCCGGCAGTTCATAGGGATTCCTCCCGCAACACTGTGTGAACATGCCGTTACCCTCCATTTCGGTAAAGGAAATGCCCGGGATGCTTTGAATCACCTTCCTCGGTTCCTCGAAGAGTGACACTTCGGGTGCATTGACCCGGGTCAGGTGGCAGGGGTCCTGATAGGTCAGGGTTCTTGACAGGCTCTTTTCAGGCTTTAGCTTGCCTTCGTCGATCAATCCTGCCAGGACCTCGGTGGTGTGAACGACCTCGAAATCGAGATCGCCGGCAACTTCCGGGTAGCGAAACTTGAGCACGTTGTAACAACAGGCACAGGAGGTCATGACCCTGTTGGCGCCGGTCCCCATGATGGCGGAAACGTTGTGCTGGACCACGGGTTCGAAAGCATCTTGTTGCCCCGAGGCGGAAAGCGGGTTACCGCAGCACCATTCCTCCTCGCCCAGGACCGCAAATTCAACCCCACCTCGATTCAGCAACTTGGCAGTCGATCGGGCGATCTCAGGAGACTTGAAGGTGGCGACACAACCGGGGAAATAGAGGGTTTCGGCCTTTTCCGGAAGAGCCATCCCTTCGGGGAGCCATTGGGTCCTCTTTGCCTTCGCCGTGCCAAAGCGGTTGGCCGATTTCTCTATGGACGCAGCTACCTTCTTGTAGGGCTCTGTGGGTGCCTTGCCCATCTTCACCAGATCGGTTCGCAAGGCGCGAAAGATGGGCACTTGCTGCCGGTGGACAGAGCAGCTCGATCTTCCCATCCTCTCCGGGCCGCACGAACCGCAAAGGGTGCACTCGTAGAGAGACGCCACAAAGGAATCCGTCACCTCGAGAGTTCCCTCCAGAAAGGCCCTGGCGGCCAGTATTCTTCCCTGTGCGGAATAGGTCAGTCTCGGGTATTTGTCGTAGGAGGGGCAGATCCGATCAGGGGTAGGTCCTGCCGGGGAAAAGACATTCTGCGGCCCTTTTTGGCAGGTGCTGCATGACTGGCAGTTCCAGATCCACCTGTGATACGGCTCGAGCATTTCGAATTTCATGACGTGGGCCTCCTCAAATCAATACGCCACCCTGGGTGACATGCCGCGATGCATGATGTGGTTCGGGTCGAGGGTCTTCTTCACCTTCGTGTAGAAGGCGAGATACTCCGGCACGATGCGATCGGTAATATCCGGATTCGGCCCCGGAAAGTCCGGCGTGCATCCGAGATCAGACCACTCCGCGCGCAGATCGTGTGCGGCCTTGATCATGACGTCCAACTCTGTCTCCTCGTTGTAGACGTAAATCGGGAAGATGTTGGCGTAATTGTTGATCACCCACCAGACCATGCCTCTTCGCAGATTGTATTCTTCGCCGACCCGGTTGTAGGCGTGGAACACTGCGGCGGTGATGCCGAGGGGATGAAACCCCCCTACGCACGCTGTCCGCATGGGTGGGATGAGACGGGAAGACATGCCTTCCACACCGTACCAGAAAGGAATGGCCTTTGGCCTTTCTTCCCCGATCCCTGCCTTTTCGAGAAGCTCCCTTCCTTTACGGACCCGAAAATCAACCTCTTCCTTCCAGCCTTCTGCATACATGTGCACCACCCAGGGCGCGGGTATGGGCAGGCCGGCGATCTTGCACATTTCCTCGTCATAGAGGTTGATCCCGTAGGAGATGTTCGCCTCTGTGAGAATCCGAATCCCTTCCTGCGCGTCCTCGGCGGTCTCGAAGCCGTAGCCGATGAAACCCTCGGTTTCGGGCTTCCGGTACACCCTGAGGGTGATTCCGGTAATGACCCCCATGGTCCCAAAGGTGTTGAGGAAGAGGCCCGTGAGGTCGGGCCCGGTTCCCTGGTAGCGGCAGAACTGTTTTGCCCCTTTGAACGAAGCTGATCCCGTGGTTACGATCTCTCCGGTAGGGAGCACCACCTCCAGGCCCAGCAGCATGTCGGTGACGCGGCCATAGAGAGATCCCCCGGCGCCAACGCCATTGAAAGACGCCCAGCCTGCCATCGACACCCCTGAACCAAATTTGGGTTTCAGGGGGATCTTCCAGCCCCTCTTTTCGATGAATTTGATCATTCTGTAGACCGTGATCCCTGCCTGCATGGTGACGGCCATGGCATCTTCATCGATCTCCTCGATCCGACCCATCCGGTTCAAATCGAGTACGATGCCGCCCTCGCGGGGAAGGGCCATGCCGGTCGTTGTCGTGCCGCCTCCGCGTGCGCAAACGGGCGTCTGTGTCTTGTTCGCCAGTTTCATGACGGCGGATACTTCTTCCGTGCTCCCCGGCGTGACGATGATGTCGGGTTTCAAGGGGCCGTCATAACTCCAGTCCCTGGAATAGGCAATCAACTCAAACTCTTCATCCGTGACGTTCTCTGCCCCGACGATTGTCTCGAGTTCCTTTACGATTCCCTTGCCCACGTTCTCTCGCCTCCTTAGGGTTGGCGCAAAAAGGCTTTTTCTACTTTTACCTTGACCCTTTCACCCTGCGGCTTTGCCGCCCTAGATTGAAGAAGCAATCTTTGCAGCATCCTCAACCGCATCGACGATCAAGGCTTTTGGATCTTTACACGCTCCGATTGCGTAGACTTCAGGTACTTTGCCCTGCAAGCTCTCATAGAGGTCTTCGTTTGTCTTCAAAGGATAGACGGGCACGATTGAATCGGCGCTCAATGTGACTCTCGTCCCATCCTTGGTCGTAAAGACCAGTCCGGTCTTTGTGATCTCTTCGAATCGAGTATTTTTGATGATTTCCACACCCTTTTCCTTGAACCACTCGCCCAGTTTGAAATTGTTCAATCGGGGCAACCCTTCACCGTACTGCATGTCATCTTCTTCACAAACGAGAGTCACTTTCCTGTTCCGCTTCGTGAGGAACTCGGCCAATTGAACGCCCTTGACGTCTCCTCCCATGACAACGACGGTCTTCCCAATGGGCATCCAGTGTTCCGTAGCCTTGCTCAGTTTGGAGGGGTCGGCAACCTTCAGGGCTAGATCCAGACCTGCCCTGAGGAACTTGTCACTCACAACGATCTTGTGGTCACTACCGGGTATTTCCTTCTCCCCCACGGAAGCCCCTGTTGCAAGAAAGACCACATCCGGCTTTTCCTTCTCGATGGTCTTGAGATCCGCTTCCTTTCCCTTTACAAGCTTCACCTTCAGTTTTTTAAGGTGCACTCGGTAGTACTCGACGATTGCCTGGATGTCTTCCGGGTAATCGCCTTTGATGACGCTGGCCATGTTCATCAGGCCCCCGATGAAACCCTCCTTCGAGTAGAGGACGACTTCATGGCCTCTCAACGCGGATACTCTCGCCGCTTCCAGGCCGGCGGGTCCGGCGCCAACGACCAGAACCTTCTTTTTTTCTTGTGTTTTCGGGTACTTATTGTATTCTTCCTTGCCTCCGATGAAAGCGTTGATCCTGCATCGGATCGGCAGCATCCCGCCGGTCAGACAACTCAGACAAGCGGTGCAGGGAGCGATCTCCTCGAAGCGGTTTTCCTGCATCTTTACGGGCAGGTCCGTGTCCGCGAACAACCCCCGGCAGACAGCAATCACATCCACCTTGTTCTGCTCGAGCATTTCTTCAGCAAAGGCAAAGTCGGAATCCCATTTTCCGGGGATCACGATGGGCTTGGCGGTGACTTGTTTGAGTGAAGTGCCAATCTTTGTGAAAGCGCCTATCCCTCTGTGGCTGAAATCCAAACCTGCCGGAGTCGTATGCCTCTTCTCAGGGTAGAAATACTGCTCCGACCAGTAGCTCGCCCGATTGTAGAGTTCATAGACCCTGGGCTGAAAGGCATCGGCGCCTGCCGCTTCGTAGAGTTTGACCAGTTCCAAGGTTTCCTCTTCGGTTATGCCTTTTTCGCCCATGTTGTTTTCAACGCCGTTGATGGTGAGGATGATCGTGAAATCGTCTCCGAGCCGTGACTTGATCCCCTTGATGATATTGACCACGATCCTTGCTCTGTTCTCATAGCTGTCGCAGCCGTATTTGTCGTTCCGGGAATTCCAGTACCGGGAAGCGAAACTCGCGAGCAGATGATTTGCGCCGGCCCCCAGTTCCAACCCGTCAAACCCGGCTTTTGCCGCCCTTTCCGCCGCATCGATGAACTGCTGTTCGATGATATCGATTCCTTCGAGGGACAGGGCGTCACAGGGTGGGTTGTTCGCGAGTACCCTCAGGTCCGGCACGGGCGCCAGTTCGGATATCTGGGGATGGGGAGAGGAGGAGACGGGGGTCAAGCCCGACAAGCCTCCAAGATGCCATTGGCCGGCATGGTAGAGCTGAAGAAGGGCAGGGCAGTCGTGTTTGTGGATGACATCGACCAGTTCCGTCAGTCCCGGAATGAATTTGTCGTCGTTGATCAAATACTTGTTGGGGATGTCTATGCTCCGTTCATCGCCGATGGCAGGCGATTCGACAACGATGCATCCGGCGCCCCCTTTTGCCCAGGCCTCATAGATGAGTTTTCCCTCTTCACTGACGTAGCCGTTCGTGTTGTTGAAGAGTTTCGTTCCTGAAGGGGGTTTGTATATTCGATTCTTGAAGTGCAAGCCCCCAACCCGGACAGGGGAAAGAAGTTTTTCGAATCGTGCGCTCATTTCTTTCTCCAGTTGGCTAATGGGACACGTGAAAATAGGTGAGCATATCCATCATCGTACGGATGTCCGGCCTTTCTTCCAGTGTCGCCATGGTTTCCAGGACGAGATCACACTGTTGAGGATCCAGGTACACTTCGAGGTAGTTCTTGGACACATTCGTGACTTGTTCCAGGGAAAGGGGATTCAACGGGTGCCCGAGTTGAGATGCGATCTCACTTTCGATCTTCTTCCCGTTCTTGAGTGTAACGACAATTCGCGACCCTGGGTGACCCATGGGAGGCCACTCTTTCGGTATGAAGATTTTTACCTTCTTGGCCACTTCTCGGATATCGGCGTCAGCGAGTCTCTTTTCCGAAAACGTAGAATAATCGATCTTGCGCTTCAGAAGGATTTCGGCGGCTGCAAACTGATGACTGAACCTGGCTTCTGTCGGGGTTCCGGGTTCAGGCCTGTTGCAGAATTTGTCGCCTACCATGGTCACGCCCGCTTCGATGCTCTCGACATCTTCCGGTTTCAGATCATGCTCTTCCACCACCTTCAACACGTTGTCATTCGTGCTGTGCATGAGGTTGCAGCAACCGTACTTCTTGAATTCCACATTGTGGACACTGAAGGGCGGCTTTCCGAGGTCTTTGGTCATGACTTCCACATCCACTTTTCCCTCGGACCAGACAGGTCCGAAGACACCGTCCGGTCTTTCAAGGATGTCCGGCCTGCCGGTCAAGCCTTCCCGGGCAAAAATCGCTGATTGGATGCCCGTGCGGCAGCTCAATCCCGATTCGATGAAATGGGCGTCAAACCCGAGCTGAGCGACCTTGCCCGCGGCATGGGAAACCGACAGGCTCAGGGCGTTCTGCGTTTGGTCGGCATTGAGATTCATCAACCGTGCGGCGCCGACGGCAGCACTGACCGTTCCGTTATAGGATGCAGTGGAAATCCCTGTGTGATTGGCAACCGTATACTCCAGCTTGCCCTCCACGTTTTTCGCACAGGCAGCACGGGTCAGCCTCGAAAGGATCTCCCAGGACAGGATTGCAGAGACGATGATCTCCCGTCCGTCAGAAAAGAGATCCTCCGCAAGGGAGAGAATGGCGGGGAAAGACCAGTAATTTCCGTGTCCGTCTCCCGTGGGGGGGAATTCGTCGTCTTCCAGTTCGGATGCGTGTGCAAAGACGCCGTGGGCGTACGCGGCATCCTCGACGGTCGTGCG
>JAQYVQ010000534.1 GCA_030145435.1 Syntrophobacteria bacterium
GTCGTGCACCTCGGCAATCTGCACGTCCTTGGGTTCGATCCCTGCCATCCCATAGGCCTCGTCCGCCGCGTACTGGGTGGCCTCGAAGCAGGCCAGGTCCGCCTTGGCGTGCAGTCCCTTTCCACTCCCCTGGCCGAGACCGAGGATGTGCAGCGGCGCGTCGGTGAAGTCCCTGGCCATCTCCTCGGCCACCAGCAGAAGACAACTCGCGCCGTCGCTGATCGGGCAGCAGTCGAAAAGATGCAGGGGCCAGGCCACCTCCGGGTTGACTCGCGGGTCGCTCAGGAAAGCCTTTTCGTCCTCCCATTCCGGCACGTCCAGCCCTTTCTTCCTTGCCTTTTCCTGCTTTGCCTGCATCAGGTCGCGAATCGAGGCCTTGTATTGCGCCTTGGGGTTCAGCGGGGCGTTGTTGTGGCTCTTGATCGTCACGTTCATCAAGTGTTCGCGATTCGCTCCGTATTTCGCGAAATAGGCGGTCGCCGTGGCGCCGAAGACACCGGGGAAGGTGAACCCGATCTTGCCTTCGTACGGGGTGGAGGCCAGTGCCAGTCCCTCGGCAACTTCCTCCGTGGTGCGCTTCGACATCTCCTCCACACCACCGACCAGAACGATATCGTAGAACCCCGACGCGATCGCGAACACGCCCTCCCGAATCGCGAGAGCGCTCGACGCGCACGCTCCCTCGGTGCGCGTGGCAGGCTTCGGAACGAGCCCGATCACGTCCGAGATGAGGGGGCCCCAATGGGCCTGGTGAATGAAGAAGTCATTCGTGAAATTCCCAAGATAGAGGGCGTCGATATCCTTGGGGTCCATGCCTTTGTCGACAGAGGAGAGCGTTTCTCGGTAGGCCTCCACAAAGAGGTCTTTCGAGTCCCTGTCCTGGAACATGCCGAACTTCGACATTCCCGACCCAACCACGGCCACTCCCCGGCCCAGTTTTCTGCGTTTTCTCATATCAATCCTCCCCTACAGGCCTCCGGTGATCTCGATGCACTGACCCGAAACGTAGTCGGACAGGGGTGACGCCAGGAACAAGATGGGTCCGGCCGCCTCTTCCACGGTCCCGGGCCTTCCCATGGGGATCATCATCTTCATTGCATCTCGCGCGGCTGCCGGGATGCCCAAGGCAACCTCCTTGCCGTCTCGTTCCGTACTCTGGCCCGCCTCCTTCTCTTTGGTCAGGCGCGTGTCGATCCACCCAAAGGCCACCGCGTTGGCCTGCACGTTGAACGCTCCCCACTCCTTGGACAGAGTCTGTGCCATCCCTACCACACCCGCCTTGGCGGACGAGTAGTTCGTCTGCCCCGCACTCCCGCGGGTGCCCGCAACGGACGACACGTTGATGATCTTTCGATTCACCACCTTTCCGTCCAGCTTCTCCTGCTTGGCCGCATCCCGCATGTAGGGTGCGGCGGCCCGTATCAGACGAAACGGGGCCGTCAGATGCACGGCGATAATCGCCTCCCACTGCTGGTCGGTCATCTTGTGGGCCACTGCATCCCAGGTGAATCCAGCGTTGTTCACCAGGATGTGGAGCCCTCCCCAGGTGTCGACCGCCTTCTTGACGATGGTCTCGGCAAAGGCCGGGTCTGTAACGTCCCCCGCAACCACCACCGCATCACCCCCGGCCGCCCGGATCTCGCTCGCCGTTTCTTCGGCCGGTTCCGGGTCCAGATCGCTCACCACCACCCTGGCCCCCTCTCCTCCAAACAGAAGTGCCGCCGCCTTGCCGATCCCTCGGCCGGAACCCGTAATGATCGCTACCCTGTCTTGAAGCATCTTTTCCATGTTCTCTCTCTTTTTCGCCACTCTGTTTGTCTTTCGGTCAAGCCTGAATCGCCCGAAACACCAGCCCGCAAAGCTCCTTTGTGCATGTATCCACGTCAAAGGGGTCTTCCTTCAGGGCCCAGTGCAAAGCCGTTTGCTCGATACCGCCGAAGATCACATTCCGAACCATCTCGGCGTTCACATCCGCGCGGATGCTTCCCTCTTCGATTCCCTCCTTGATCAGGCCCATCAGGTCTTCATTGTATCGTTGCATGAGATCGTGGGCATGGCTCTGATAGTACCCGGGGTCCTGACGAACCTCCAGGATCAGGAAACGGGCGATGAAGCGCCGCCTCCTCCACGTGTAGAGATGGGACCAGATGAACTTCCGGATCCGGTTCAATGCACCTTCGATCCCGCGCAACTGAAGCTCGAGAAAGTCGAGGTACACCTCGATGTCACGCTCCAGGACGGCGAAGACCAGGTCGCGCTTGGTGCGGAAATCCTCGAACAGGGTCCCCTCGGGCACCCCGGCCGCTGCGGCGATCTGAGCCGTGGTGGTACCCTGATAGCCCTTTTCCTCGAAAAGGGCCCGGGCCACGTCCAGGATCCGTTCCCGACGGTCCTGCGACGGCTGTCTCTTGTTGGCCTTTTTTTTGACCGTCCCACCCTCCCGGCACACACGGCGGATCAGCAAACCGAGTAATACTCGGTATATCCTGGTATTCCATCTAAGGAAGTAAGATCTAGATCATTAAGAAAGATAAAAGTATAGCAATCCTATAAACTTATGTCAACAGAAACGGTTCCCGCGACATTTCGAGTGGAACTCGAAACTGGCCGGAAGACCGTAGCCAAAAAAAGGGGTCAGGGATCGGGGACCTGACTTCTGATCCCCGATCCCTGACCCCTGGACTGGCGTTTCGCTCACGCCCCTCCCGGTGTCTTCTGTTGTGTCAATCCGTTCCCCTGGCGAGTTGCTCGGCGAGCTTCACAACGCTCCTGGCAGCGGCTCTGGCCTCCTCGAGTGCGGTGAATATGGGGGTCATGCCGGGGCCCTCCCTTACCTCGCCTCTTTCCCTGCCATAGCCTCCGGCAAAGCCGGCCACGACCATCCCCTGAACCGCAAAATAGCCGTTCATCAGACTCAGTACCTGCCCGACTCCTACGCGCCTGGCCGTGATGATGGGCGCAACCACCTTGCGGGCCAGCCTCAGGGTCATCAGACACGCATAGGTTCGATCCATGATGATCTTGGCCTGGGCGCTCACGTTCAGGAGGTAGACCGGCGTGCCGAAGAGGATGCCGTCCGCGCGGTCCATCTGTTCGTAGATGGGCTGCATGTCATCCTTGATCCTGCAGACCCCGGTCTCCCGACACGTGTC
>JAQYVQ010000561.1 GCA_030145435.1 Syntrophobacteria bacterium
GCCACCTTGTCCTTGAAACGGTTCATCAACGATCCCCCAGGTTTTGTGAGTACCCGTTACGGATTGGTTTTCAGGTGTCATACCACACTTTCCGTGCCGAAAGCATTGCTTTCCATGATCTTTTTTGTTTTGACAGGACGATCTTCGTTTCAATAGTATTATACCAGTACGGTAGGAATTCCGGTCCCGCCCAGAAACTCGACCGCCTCGACCGGAATCAAACTATTGAAGTCATATAATGATTCATCTGCAGGGGGTGTGAAATGAAGGCATGGTCAGTTGTAGCGATCGTCTGGGTTCTTCTGTTCTCGGCTTGCACGCAGGTCGTCATCGTGGCCCCACCCAGCGGCTCGAACTGGGCGGAAGGCTCGGACGTGGATGTGATCATAGGGTTCAAAGGATCCATCCCTGTCGATGAGACGACCTTCAGCGCCTCCCTGAATGGCGGAGTCATCACCACGATGTTCACGGTCACCCCGGGCGGGGCCACTGCCGTGCTGACCGGTCTCGAGGTCAGGGAACACCTGCTGGAAGCTTCCGTCAGCGACATCCTCGGGCAGTCTGCCTCTGCTTCGACTTCCTTTGAAGTCGTCAGCGGCGCCCCGGCGGCGGCGAGAAGGATTCTGGATGCGGAAGACCTCATCGGGGGACCCCTGGCCAGGGGAAGGATCGGCGATTTCCTCCTCGAGAACGACAAGATCAGGGTAATCGTCTCGGATGTGGGGAGAGACCCGGTCGGCTTCGTGGCACCATTCGGCGGACACATCATCGACGCCGACCTGGTGAGGGCCCCGGGGGAGCCGGGCAACGACCAGTTCATGGCCATGAGTGAGATGATCAACATCGAGGCCACGTTCCACCCAACCGACATACAGGTGATCAACGACGGGTCCAACGGCGGTCCAGCAATCGTGAGGGCCACCGGCGTGGACGACTCCCTGGACTACATCAACGCCAGCCAGCTGATCAAGGCGGAGAGCGGCGGCATTCCCCTGAGCGTTCCGGCGTCGGCCGACGACGTGGACATCCCGGTGGAGATTGTGACGGACTACGAGCTCAACCCGGGCGACAACTATGTAAAGATAAAGACATCTGTGAAGAACGTGGGATCCGGTCTCCAGGGACTCTATTTCGGAGACTACCTCGTTGGGGCCGCGGGTGAGATGAACCAGTTCGTTCCCGGCCTCGGCTTCGGGGAACCTCTGGCAAGGCTCAGCATCGACTTCATCGCCTTCCGGGGAGAGGGCTCGGCGAGCGGGCTTTCCTATGGTTACATCCCCATGATCATCAACGAATCGAGCGCCTTCAGCGAAACGGGTGTCGTGGCCACGAGCCTGGGTCAGAGCGTTGTGGGCGTGCTCCTCCTCGGGATCCCTCCAAAGGTCAACATCCTTCCCGGACGCGTCTTCTCGTACGTGCGACACCTTGCCGTGGGAAAGGATGTAGCTTCCATCAAGGATGCCCGGCTCGACATCGTGGGTGCAGACACGGGCGTACTCGAGGGCACCGTGACCGTTGCCGGCAATCCGTTGCAGGGGGCTACGGTGGCGGTTGTGAGAACGCCGGGCCAGCTCGGCGCAAGGTATGACGTGGTCTCAGCCTTTGAAACGGACGGGGACGGGCACTTCCAGGGCAATCTACCCCCTGGGAACTACAAGCTCATGGTGGCCAAGGAGGGCTACCCCTATGACTCGGGCTCGAGCACGCCGAACGAGACGCTGGTGAGCGTAAGCCAGGGCGCGCTCACCGGGGTGACTCTGACCCTGCCGGAAACAGGAAGACTGCGGGTGACGGCCATAGAAGAGACGGCAGCACCCAGTCCGGCCAAAGCGAGCGTTGTGGGGTTCGATCCCAGCCCGCCCCTGTCGAATATGCAGAGCCTGCTCGGCCTGCTGGATTTCAAGGGCACGGTCTTTGACGACGACCGGGGTGAAGGCGTCTTCGGGATCGCAAAGGTCATCTTCATGGGGCCTGACGGGGACTCGGGCGAGATCCCGATCGAACCCGGGCAGTACGAAGTATTCGTCTCCCGAGGCCCGGAGTACAGCCTCTTCAACGAAACGGTCGGGATCTCCGCAGGGACGCTCACCACGAGTACGGCGCAGATCGCCCGTGTCGTCGACACATCCGGGTTTATCTCCGGTGATTTCCATGTCCACATGATGAACAGTCCGGACGCGATCGTTCCCCTGGACGTGCGGGTGACCACCTTCCTGGCCGAAGGGGTGGATTATCTCGTTGCCACGGACCACGAGTTCCTGACAGACCTCTGGCCCACCATCCACGACCTGGACGCCGCCGACCTCATCTCCACCTCCGCCGGCCAGGAGATCACGCCGCAGGACTACGGGCACTACAACGCCTGGCCCCTGACCATTGATCCGGCTAGAAGGAGCAACGGCGCCCTCGACTGGGCGCGCGAGGCCCTTCCGGGCCAGGACTACAGGACCCTGGGCGCTTATTGTCTCTCCCCGGGTGAGATCTATCAGCTCGC
>JAQYVQ010000606.1 GCA_030145435.1 Syntrophobacteria bacterium
GTACCGGCAGTCCGTGACCCACGTGGTCTTGCGCACGTTGCTGTCGAGTACGGATTCGCCCACGAAGACCGTATCGTGCTCTTGCGACACGATGAAACAGTGCCGCCACCGGTCCGTGAACATGAGAGCCGCATCCCGGTAGCCGCCATAGTAGTACTTGTTCTCTTCGGCAAACAGGACCATCGCGTCGATCCCGTGTTTGGTCAAGAGCTGCTTTGCCTTCTTGATCCTCAGCTCGAACTCTTTCTTCGGGATGTGGGGTGAGAAGTCCTCTGTGGATTCCGACTGTTCCCAGGTGATCCCTTCCTGCTCGAGCCAATGGTCTTTCGAGAGGTGTTGCTTCTGTTTCTTCTTGGCCATTTCAATCTCCTCTTCCTCGCTTGGTGTTCATGTTTCGTCCAATTTCACGCCCTTGAGGTTCGTCCCCCGCATATCGACCTTGGAGAGCTTCGCCCCCCGCATATCGGCATCTTCGAGGTCGGCCCCAGCCAGGTTGGCACCCGTCAGGTCCGCCCCTTTCAGGTCCGCCCTTCTCAGGTCCATATAGGATAGATTCAGGCCCCTGAGGTCGAGATTTCTTCTCGGGCTGGACTGGATGATTTCTACAAACGATTTCCAGTTGGAAATTCCATCCATGTCCAGTTGGATCGTATCCGCAATCTCTTCTACCCTCTGTTTCTCGAACGGGGCGTTCAGAATCTTCTCGAAGAACCGTCCGAAGTAGAGTCGAGTTCGGAAGTGGGCCTTGTAGTTCCTTAGGTAATAGCGGCATCGGTCGCCCTGACACGTGGCTGGATACGCTTTCTCCATCGCGCTCACAACGCTCCCTTCAACCGCACGAACCCACCGGGAATAACCCGAAAGAACCTCCAGCAGGAACAGACGATGCTCCAGAATGGAAGTGTCGGAAATGCCCAACTCCATCGTGTAGAAGGGAGGGAAGTAGTGGTTCGAAAAGGCCATCCCGAAGTCGTAAGAAATGCAGACCCCTTCCTGGAGGTTCTGCCGGTTGAGCGATATCTGATGATCGAAGTCCTCGGTCAGACAGTCATGAACCCAGAGGGCAATTCTGGATCGGCTCGCCCGCCTCTGGGGCAATTCCTCGACTTGGTAACTCCCGCAGTAGCGGGAATAGAGGCGCCCGAACAACTCCTTTACCTCCGCCAGATTGCAGAGCCCCTTTCCGAGGGAATAGCTCACAATTTGTCGGCCCGGACGCTCCTGTAGCGAAAAATACGGAATGATTTCTCCTCCGGATTCATTCTGCACATCTCGAATCAGGAACAGTTCAGGACATCGTTTGTCCGGGGAACCGAGGAACACCCATGCATCCCTCTCGATGACCTTCACCTCCAGGACTTCGCAGGGACAGATCGAGAGTTCAGGCCGGTCCCTGCAATACGCCTCCACCCATCGGCGGGCCTGGCTGTGGGATGGGGTTCCAGCACCTGTCATGCGAATCGACTCGATCTCTTCCGTTCGTTCATTTGCCGGACCTGAGCCTTTCGGCCAGTCTCCCAGGAAGCCCCGCCTTCATGATCTTGTCCGACGCCTTTTCCACGTCGTAGGGCACTCGAAGCAGTTTGTACGTTCCGCCTTCCGGTTCGAAGATCCCGTAAGCCGCACGGGCGTCGCCGTCCCGAGGCTGCCCTACGCTGCCTACATTCAGTATGTACCGATATCGAGGTTCGAGCTGCAGTGACTCCGGGTCCTCTACCTTGATTCGCCTCATCACGCCCGTGAAGAGCCGCTTGCATTCCACCTCCACATACGCGGCCGGGATGTGGGAGTGCCCCACAAAGATCACCCTGCTCTCAGACGCAGCGAATCCCCTCTCGGCATCCTGTTCCGACATGACATAGCGCCAACTTTCCGGTTTGTACGGGGAGCCGTGAACGAGATGCATCGGACCCTCCAAGCAACCCAACGGCAGCCCCTGCAGTCTTTCTTTGGCCTCCTGTGCGAGCACACCCCGGGTCCACCGGACGGCGGTGGCGGCATCTTCGTGAAGATCTTCCAGCCCTTCCTGATCGTTCCCTGCGGCGTGGTCGTGGTTCCCTGCCACAAAACGGAACACGGACTTCTCGAGCAGCTCGAGGCACGCGGCCGGGTCCGCTCCGTACCCCACAGCATCTCCAAGAAAGAGAATTCTATCGACGGATCGACTGTCCACGTCCTCGAGCACCGCGGTCAGGGCTTCGAGGTTAGCGTGTACATCAGATAGGATGGCAACTTTCACCCATTCTCCTCTTGATCCCGGCTTCATCCCTTCCTCGAGAATCCGGAGCTGTGCGGTCAACAGGTCCTCGAGACTCACCCCCACCGGATCCAGGTAACCTCGCTTGTGAATGTAGAGGGCCCCTCAATCATGCCCCACAGTCCGAAGGTGAGGGTCCAGTTGTCTGCCGTACCCGGAATCTCCCCATTCTCCATTGCATCATCCACGACAGCCTTGAGGAAGAAGATCGTTTTCTGCGACAGTTCCTCGAGCAGTCCCTGAAGCTCTTCGGTAAGTCCCACCTTCTTCCGTTACTCAACCGGCACTCTTCCCCTGATCGAATCCGCCGAAGAATCCCTCAAGGGCAGCTCATCCCCTCGGCCTTCATTTCCCTCGTGACTTGATCCCGGTCCTGAAAACAGATTCCTTTCCACCCGAGTTCCCTCGCGGCCTCTACGTAGGCAGGTATATCATCGAAATAGAGGGTCTCTTCGGGCAATGCATTTGCCATGGCCAACGCCTTCTCATAGATCAGCGGATTCGGCTTCCGGCAACCCAACCTGTAGGAAAGCGCGTGGTGGTCGAAGAGGCGCACCACCGGGTACTTCTCGCGACAGTGCTCGAAGTGCCATTCATTCGTGTTCGAAAGGAGGACAAGCGTGTAGTGTTCCTTCAAGGATCGAATCAAGCCTTCCATGCCCTCCACGGGATGGAAGATGTCGGACCAGATGTGACGAGTCGCATCCACGCCCACATCCAGATCCAGCCTTGCTGCACAACCCTGGGCAAATTCGGAAGATGAAATCCGACCCAACTCATAATCCCGCACCAGATTCGATCCGAACATGGAGTCGTAGACCTCTTGCGGAGACCATGGACTCATCCGTGCCATGGCCTGGCAGGCACGCATGTGATCGAAACGGAGAAGGACGTTCCCCAGGTCGCTCACGACTGTACGGATCATCCGGAGGGTTTCCTGCCTGAAAAAA
>JAQYVQ010000615.1 GCA_030145435.1 Syntrophobacteria bacterium
AGATGACGAAAACGGTTGCTTTGCGTAGAATACCGTGTGGAGCTTCTTAGGGCCACATTCATTGGAACAGGTGAGGGAGAAGAGATGTTCGACGACGAGAAAGAAGAACAGGAGGCGACCTTTGCCGAGCTATTCGAGGCCGACCCGACCACGCCGGAAAAGGACTTCCGGCTCGGAGATACGGTCACGGGCAGTGTCGTCAAGATCAGCGGAGACAGCGTCTTCATTGAATTGGGCGGTAAGAGCGAAGGGGTGGCGGAGGCGGCGGAATTCCTCGACAAGGAGGGGAACCTGACAGTGAACGTCGGAGACCAGCTGGAGTTGAAGGTCGCCTCGATCACGGACGTGATCACGCTGAGCAAAGCGCTCAAGGTGAAAGGCCCTCAGGCCCTGGAAGTGCTCCAGGAGGCCCGCGCAAGCATGCTGCCCGTGGAGGGACGGGTGGCAGCGGTAACGAAGGGCGGGCTGGAAGTGGACATCTCGGGTGTACGGGCCTTCTGTCCGCTCAGCCAGCTCGATCTGGGGTACTGCGAGAACCCGGAAGAACACATCGGATCCAAATACAATTTCAGGATTATAGAGTTCAAGGAGAGGGGCAAGAACATCGTGGTCTCCCGGAGGGCCATTCTCGAGGAGGAGAGGGAGCGAATCGCGAGGGAGACCCTGGCGAACGTCAGGCCAGGCGTCGAGCTGGAGGGTGAAATCACTCGAATCGCAGACTTCGGGGTCTTCGTCGACATCGGTGGGGTGGACGGAATGGTGCACATCTCGGAGATGGCCCATCATCGACTTCGTCACCCTTCGGAGCTCGTAGAGGCGGGGCAGAGGGTCAAGGTTGTTGTTACGGAGTTCGAGCCCCGGGCCGACGGTCGTCAGCGGATTGCGCTTTCCATGAAGGCTCTCGAGCCGACGCCCTGGGAGAAGGGGTTGGGGATCATGGAGGGACAGGTCGTCAGCGGAAAGGTGACGCGCCTCATGGACTTCGGGGCCTTTGTGGAGGTCATGCCCGGGGTGGAAGGCCTGGTGCACGTGTCGGAGATATCCTATGAGAGGATTGCCCATCCGCGCCGTGCATTGCAGGAGGGGCAGGATGTAGAGGTGATGGTCCTGGGGATAGACCACCAACGAAAACGTATTGCCCTTTCCATCAAGGAAGCGAAGGGGGCCCAGACGGGTGATGCCGCGGGGTTCCAGGAAGAGGGGGAATCCCCGGGTCTCGAAGTGGGTGCACAGTTCGACGGAGTTGTAGAAAAGGTGATGTCCGGCGGAATCCTGGTCCGCCTGCCGGCTGCAGGGCTCGGTGTGCGGGGGTTCCTCCCACAGGAAGAGCTGGTCCAGGCGGGGAAGGTGGATCTCAAGAAGAGATTCCGTTTGGGCAAGGAGTTGTCGGTGGAGATCGTCGCGATCGCAGAGGACGGGAAGATTCGTTTGTCCCAGAAGGCGGCAACCGAGCGGGAGGAACGGAAAGACTACCGCCGGCATCTGGACCAGGGCGACAAGAAGTCCGCCAACCTGGCCACCTTCGGCGACCTGTTCAAAGA
>JAQYVQ010000638.1 GCA_030145435.1 Syntrophobacteria bacterium
GAGAATCTTCTCCCCGAGTTCAAGGAAGTGAAGGGAACGGTCCGTCAGGCAGATCGTGGGAGCACGCACTTCCTCGATGCCCTCGTCCTTTGCCGCCAGGCCGTGCTCCAGCAACGACGCAGCCACTTCGTTCGCCACCTCCTCCGCCGAATCCACCAGGGCAACATCCTTCCCCATCACCTGTGACAAGACCGGTTTGAGCAGGGGATAGTGGGTGCACCCCAGCACCAGAACGTCGATTCCCTTGTCCTGGAGAGAACGCAGGTAACGCTTGGCCACCTGGTAGGTGACCTCGTCCTCGACCCACCCCTCCTCCGCCAGGGCCACGAACAAGGGGCATGGAACAGAGGTTACCTCGATATCCCTACCGTAGCCTTCGATCGCCTCCTCGTACGCCCGGCTGCGTACCGTGGCCAGGGTGCCGATCACGCCCACCCTGCGAACCCGGGTCATGGAGGCCGCCTTCTTCGCCCCCGGCTGGATGACGCCGATGACGGGCATCTCGAAATGCCTCCTCAGGTCCTCCAGGGCGAGCGACGAGGCCGTGTTGCAGGCTACGACCAGACATTTTACTCCTTTTTCAAGAAGAAAGGATGCGTTCCGCATCGAGTACTTGAGCACCGTCTCCTTCGATTTTGTCCCGTAGGGAAGACGCGCCGTGTCTCCCAGGTAAATCAGCCTTTCGTGGGGCATACGCAGGGACAACTGCCTGAGAACCGTGAGGCCACCGACCCCCGAATCAAAGACCCCTATCGGCCGTCTGTTCGTCGTCAACTCTTCCTCCCCTCACCATGGGAGATGGCGGCCCGCATCCTCTTCCACAACACGTCCTTCCCGAGACCTGTCTTGGCCGAAAACAACACCAGATCGGCATCCTGATCGAGTGCTTTCCGCAATGCCTCTTTCCTTTTCGCCCGTTCCCCGAGGGATACCTTGTCCGCCTTCGTACAAACCGCGATGTACGGGATGGAATACGAACAAAGCCAGTCGTAGAGCATTCGATCGAGCTCGGAAAGCTCTCTTCGAATGTCCAGGATCCACACGACACTCACGAGGGTCTCCCGGTCGACCAGATAGGCATCGATCAGCTTTTTCCAGGCGTCCTGCACCGTCTTCGGAACCTTGGCGTACCCGTATCCGGGCAGATCCACGAATCGGAAGGTGTCGTTTACGCGGAAGAAATCGATGGCCCTCGTCTTGCCCGGTGTCGAACTCACCGCAACCAGCCGCTTGCGCGTCAGCAGGGTGTTGATCAGCGAGGACTTCCCCACATTCGACCTCCCCGCAAAGGCAATCTCCGGTAGGCGGAACCGGGGGAATTCCTTCGGATCACGGCACCGTTTCTCGAGTTCAACAGAGTTAACTTTCATCGGCTCTCCAAGAAATTCCCAATTCTCGCCATGGCCTCTTCGATGTTCTCTTTCGAATTCGCATAGGTGAATCGGATGTACCCCTCCGCATTCGGGCCGAAATCGATCCCCGGCGTCGTCCCGACCCCCGCGTGCTCTAGAATCTCAAAGGCAAACCGCCGAGAGTCGGTACAGAATTCCTTGGCATTCGCCAGGACGTAGAACGCTCCCGTGGGCTCCACCTCAATACCGAACCCCAGCTTGCGCAGCCCGGCCAGCAGGAGGGTTCTCCTTTCGTTGTAGATCTCGCACATGGCTTCCACCTCCTGCCTCGCCTCACGCAGCGCGGTCAGCGCCGCCCATTGGACGAAGGAGTTGGCGGAAATGAAGAAGTTCTGCTGGAGGGTTTGCAGGGAGCGCATGAACGGCTCCGGAGCGATGACGTATCCGAGCCTCCAGCCCGTCATGGCGTAGAGCTTGGAGAAGCCGTTCAGCACGAATGCGTCCTCAGAATATTCGAGGGCGCTGTGGGTCTCTCCCTCGTAGACCAGCCCGTGATAGATCTCATCGGAGACGACAGCCGGGCCCAACTCGGTGAGCCCCCCCAGGATCTCGGCAGGAATGACGGTCCCTGTCGGGTTGGCGGGCGAATTGACCACGATGGCCCGGGTCTTCTCGCCCAGGCACTCCCGGACGGACCCCAGGGAATACTGAAACCCATCTTCCTCGTAAACCGGGATGGTCTTGATCCGGCCGCCCACGTACCGGATGAAATTCGGATAGCACGGGTAGTGGGGGTCCGACAGGATGACTTCGTCGTCCGGATGGCAGAGGACGGAAAAGGCCAGGAGCATGGCCGGGCTGGTCCCGGAGGTGACCAGGACCCGATTCGGTGTGATGGCCACGTTGTATTTTTCCGCGTACTCCCTGCAGATCTCCTCCCGGAGTTCCAGCAGGCCCAGGCTGTGGGTGTACTGGGATCTTCGTTCCTTCAGGGCCCGGATACAGGCCTCGCGAACGCAGGAAGGCGTCTCCAGATCCGGCTCACCTATCTCCAAATGGATGATGTGCCTCCCCATGGCCTCGAGTTCCTGGGCCTTTTCCATGATCTCCATGGCCAGGAAGGGCTTCATGCCCTGCACCAGCTCCGGAACCTGCGTGTCCGGTTGTGTGGGCTTCTTCATCGTGTATCCTCTTCACAGCAACAGAATCGACGCCCCTGTCAGAAAAACCCTTTTGAGCATATCTGGTAAATGCAGCGGGCTCAAGTGTGCGATCCCTGTTCCACCCATCGCCCGTTCACGTGCTGTGCGCCTCCGTGCCCGTGTGCCTGCCCGTGCCCGATTTCAGTGGGTGTCCCCATTCTTGCTCGAGGACGAGTGGTCGCCGATTGACAAGGGAGGACGAGATTCGAAACAATGTGGCACACTCACATCGAGGGCCACTGCATGCATCCAGTTTTGTTCGTCATCCCCTTACCGTTCTCAGAGACCAAGATCCTGATCTATTCGGTCTTCTTCTCCATCACGGTAGCCCTCGTGCTGGGTATCTACCTGGGCACGAGAGCAGCGCAGAACGAAGGATTGCATGTCGAGACCGCCTTAAACATGACCTTCTTCGGTCTGATCGGTGTGATCCTGGGGGCGCGCCTGTACGCCTTCTTCGAAAATCCCTCGTTCTACTTCAACCATCCGCTCCGGCTGATCAAGCTGTGGGAAGGCAGTCTGGGCACGTATGGGGGGGCGATCGGAGGGGTCTTGGGCAGCCTCGGCTACCTCGTTCTGAAAAAACAGCCCCTCTCGGCCAACTTTGATGCCTATGCACCGTATGCCTTCCTGGGCATCGGAATCATACGGATCGGAGATCTTCTAAACGGAACCGCTTTTGGCAAGACGACAGGTTTGCCCTGGGGCGTATCGTTTCCCAAGGGCAGCTTTGCCTACAACCACCACCTCGGTCACGGCTGGATCGGCCCGGATGCGGCCTCATCCATGCCGGTACACCCCACCCAACTCTACTCAGCAATCTCGTGCTTCCTCATCTTCTTCCTGCTTCTTGCCCTCAGATCGAGGCTGAAGAAGTCGCCCGGAAGCCGCTTCCTCCTGGGCGCAGGTCTCTACGCCGGGTCCCGCTTCCTCATCGACTTCCTTCGGGACGACCTCCGGCGGCAACCCCCGTGGAACCTGGCCTCCACCCAATGGGTCGGGATCGCCGTTCTGTGCTCCCTGTTGCTGGCCTGGTATTGCCTGGCCCTGGCCCGAAAGAAGCGTGCTGCCCCGAATGGGGACTAATTCTGAATGCGGAATGTAGAGTGCGGAATGCGGAGTCCGGGTAGATCAGGAGGGGTCGTCCGCCACGACAACCTCGATGCCCGGGTCGCAGATGAGATCCTGCAGGACCGCATCGCTCTCCAGGCGGACCCGTTTTCCCCTTTGTCGAGGAGAATAGAGGTTGGCCCACTTGATGACTGCCCGGATGATGTCCGGAGGGGAGAGTTGTTCCTTTCGGAGGATGACATCCTTCGGGGAAGGCACGATCTTCTCACCGTAAGAAACGAGCTGGTGCCTCACATAGTCTTCCGTGTAGACGGTGAAAAGAAAAGGATACACGTCTCCGGACTTGAGAAACACATCTCCCCAACGGGCCGCTCCAGGCAGCCCCTCAGTAGGTTCCGATGCCTTGAAGTCGAGTTTCTGAATCTCGGGGCTGAACACCACCAGTTCGCTGAGTGACGCAAACTCAATCTCCAGGGCTTCCGCGTCGTCACCCTCTCGAAGATCGAATCTGCAATAAGTGCACTCCATCTCAGGGGGATCATCGTACAGCTCCGCGATCTCCTCCATCATCTGTTCGAACTTGCTGGCCTTGCCGGACAGACCACCGAGGAAGCCCTCTCTGATCTGATTCGACGGGAACCCCCTACTCTGTTCGTTTGCGGGGTGTGTGAGCCTCTGGGTCGGGAAGGGAATGATGTCTGCCATGGTGTATGTACCCTCGATGCGCGGTGGAGGCAGGCCCGGAAAACGCTCTCCCTGTTCTAAAGCAAATCCAATACCAGTCCAAAACATCAGAGAGACAAGTTAAACCACAATATTAGAATATGACTCTAAGTATTTACTTTTATGTAATATTAAATGACAATTGGAAGAAAATCTCTATCGGGCAACAGGCTCTGATGCACTTTCTGCCCCACGTAGGTTGTCCAATCTTTTTCCACTCATGACGACTGGAATGGACCATCCCCCGGCTCCGATGGCCTCCCCTCCGGCTCGCTGCTAGCAGGAGATCCTGGGGATTTCTCATCATCCGAGGGTTGTGGTAACATCCGGACCGCGATCAAACGGCTCCGGGGGCCCCTCGGTAGACTCTTTTGAGCAGAGAACGCCTGTCCCTGTCCCCATGAAGGGTTTCCTCTTGAAGAAGGGTGCGGACAGCGGGGTACGTGATTTAGCTTTGTAGTGGAGTGGGAAAAGAGGAAGGACCGGCGGGTCTCTGCGTGCAAGGCTGCGTCCTTTTTTGCGTCTTCTTGAGGTGCAATCTACAAAAGAGGATAGCAGAGCATACAGACCGGATCAAGGCTTTTTTTTGACGCTGCACCGGACACGGAAGGTATTTCGATGAAGCCCCCCCCAACCTACAAAGAGGCAGGTGTGGACATCGACGCGGCGGACAGCCTCGTGGAATACATTCGACCTCTGGCGAAGTCCACGTTCCGCAAAGAGGTTCAAATGGATATCGGGGGCTTCGGAGGCGTTGTCGCCGTGGACAGGGAAAGGTTTTCCGAGCCCTTGCTCGTGGCCTCCACGGACGGCGTGGGGACGAAGCTCCGGATCGCCTTCGAAATGGACCGGCACGAAAGCATCGGCATCGACCTGGTCGCCATGTGCGTGAACGATGTGATCGTCCAGGGGGCGGAACCGCTCTTCTTCCTCGACTATTTCGCCACGGGTAAACTCGACCCGGAACGCGCGAAGCAGGTTCTCAAGGGCATTGCTGAAGGGTGCAAAATTTCCAACTGCTCCCTGATTGGGGGGGAGACGGCTGAAATGCCTTCTTTCTACCCAAAGGGGGAATACGAGCTGGCCGGGTTCTGCGTCGGGATCGTGAACCGGGACAGAATCATCGATGGAAAGGAGATCCTGCCCGGCGACGTTCTGGTGGGAATCGCCTCGAACGGGCTCCACAGCAACGGGTACTCCCTGGTGAGGCGCCTCTTTTCGGAGGATAGGGGATACCGTCTGGGTGACACCGTCGAGGGGCTGTCCGTGCCGCTTGGAGAAGAACTCCTGCGTCCGACCCGGATTTATGTAAGGCCGGTTCTGGATCTCCTTGCGAAGTTCCCGGTCAAGGGCCTTGCCCATATCACAGGAGGAGGGCTAATCGAGAACATCCCGCGGGTACTCCCGCCCGGATGCCGAGCAAGCCTGGATCTGGATGCATGGCCCCGTCCCGAGATCTTTCAGGTGATCGAGAAGGTCGGACAGATCGAGCTGACCGAGATGTTGAGGACCTTCAACTGCGGCATCGGCATGGTCGTCGTGGCGGACGACCAACACGCGGATGAGGTGGTCGAATGCCTGCAGGGCATGGGAGAGCAAGCGTTTCGCATCGGAAGGATTCTGGCCGGCGACGATGAACAGCCCAGGGTGAGCTGGGGCTAACAAGAATCGTCCTCGTCCTCGAAAACGGGCACGGGCACGCACAAGGGCAAGGGAACCGGATCAACTCATGTGCCTGAAGAAAGCCAGCGGCACACGGGTACAGAATCGAGGACGAGGACCATTGGACAAACGCCGAGGAATCGGATATAGTTACTAATTCCAGTGAATCAGATGGTTTTTTGTGCAAACTAGAGCGTAAGAAGGACAATAGGGGTACGGTTTCATGTCAAGGATCTGTTCCGTATGCGGCAAGCGACCCATCTTCGGAAATACTGTGAGCCATTCCCACCGGAAATCGAAGCGAGTCTGGAGGCCGAATATCCAGAAGATACGCATCGTGGAGAGCGGCCGTATCCGCCGGCAAAACGTCTGCACCCGCTGCATCCGTACTGGAAAGATTGAAAAAGCAGCTTAGAACAGGGGTCAGGGTTCAGGCCACACCGCCTCCCCCCAAAGACTAAAGATCGTCCCCCGGTACGAGTTCCCCAATCGCCAGCCTCTCTTAATTCAACAATCTCTCCACCGCGACGACACCTCTCACCTTCTCCAGGGAATGAATCAGCTCCGTCAGGTGTTCCACGTTTTTCACCAGCACCTCGAACTGCGCCACCCCTTGCCGATCGCCCGTGGTCCAGGCCTTTGCCTGTGAGATGTTCACATCCACGGCCGCGATTGCCTTGCTGAGTCCCGCCAGGAGCCCCGGACGATCCTCGCTGACCACCCGGATTTTGGCCCGCTGCAAGACCCTGGCCCCTTCATCCCAGTTCACGTCGATCCACCTTTCCCCGGACCCCTCCCTGACCTTGAGACACGTCTTTGCGTGGATCGTTACTCCCCTGCCCCGGGTGATGAAGCCGACGATTTCCTCTCCATGCACCGGGTTGCAGCACTTGGCGAACCGGACAAAGATATCCGAGATGCCCCGGACCTTCACGCCCGTGTCGGACCGCTTCTCCGCCTTCTCCACGAGCCGTTCGAGGCCCTTGTCCCATGCATCTTCGTCCTGTTCATGTTCTTTCTTGGGGAGCGCTTCCACCACCTGCCCCACCGAAAGCCTGCCGTAGGCCACGGCACGAAGCAAATCCTCCAAGCTCTTGAGCCGGTGGGCCTTCAGGACCTTCTTGAACTCCCCCACTTTGAGCAGCTTTCCGTAATGGAGGCCGGATTTCCTCAGCCCCTTCTCCAGGATCTCCTTTCCCAGGGACTGGGCCTGTTCCTTTTCTTCCTTTCGAACCCAGGCCCGGATCTTGGCCCGAGCATCGGCCGTCTTGACGAACTTCATCCAGTCTTTTCGCGGGGTCTGCGTCTTGGACGTGAGAATCTCGACCATGTCCCCGTTCTGCAACTCGTACTTCAGGGGCACCAACTTGCCGTTGACCTTGGCCCTTGCGCAATGATCTCCAACCTCCGAATGGATCGTGTACGCGAAATCCACCGGAGTGGAGCCGCGGGGAAGCTCTCTTGCCTCCCCGGTCGGCGTCAGCACATAGACCTGGTCCGGAAACAGATCGAGCTGCATCACGTCCAGGAAGTTCTTCGGACTGGAGATCTCCTGGAGGCTGTTGAGTACCCCTCGCAACCACTTGAAGGTGCTCTCATCTCCCTGGTCGAAGCCGGCCCGCTCCTTGTAGATCCAGTGGGATGCCACGCCATATTCCGCTTCACGGTGCATGCCACGGCTGCGGATCTGTATCTCCACGCAGTCCCCTGATGGCCCGAACACCGTTGTGTGCAGAGACCGGTACTGGTTCGCCTTGGGCTGGGCGATGTAGTCCTTGAACCTGCCGGGCACGGGCGCCCACAGAGAATGGATGACGCCAAGCACCTGGTAGCAATGCCTCTCTTCCGCCACGATGGCCCGCAGGGCAAAGAGATCGAAAATTTGTTCGAGGTCGATTTCCTGCTGTATCATTTTCCGATGGATGCTGTAGTAATGTTTCACCCGCCCGGCGATCTCGCAGGGGATGTCCTCCTCCCGAAACCGTTCCTCCAGGATGTCGCAGACCCTCTGGATGACTTCCGCCTTTTCCTCAACCTTCTCCTCCACGCCCTGCCTGATTTCCTCGTACAACTCCGGATTCAGGTGCTGAAAGGAGAGGTCCTCGAGCTCGGATCGCATCCACGAGATGCCCAGACGATTCGCAAGGGGCGCGTAGATGGTGAGCGTTTCCTCGGAGATTCGCTTGCGCTGCTCGTCGGAGAGGGAAAACAGGGTCCTCATGTTGTGGAGGCGGTCGGAGAGCTTGATCATCAGGATTCGGATGTCCCGGCTCATGGCGATGAGCGTTTTGCGGTAGCTCTCCAGTCGGCGTCGTTTCGTGGACTGGAGAGCTACCTTGGACGTCTTGGTCAATCCCACCACCAGCCCGGTGACCTCCTCGCCGACCTGGTCCTTGAGCACCGCTTCCTCGACTTCGCAGTCTTCCAGGACGTCGTGCAGAAGGCCTCCACACAGGGTCGGAACATCCATGCGCAGGTCGGTCAGTGTCTTGGTCACCGCCAGGGGATGGCTCAGGTAGGGAATCCCGCTCTTACGAAGCTGTCCTCGGTGAGAGACAGCGGCAAAAACATAGGCCTTGCGCAGCGGAGCCGTGTCCGCATCCGGCATGTATCCCCGGACCGCTTCGAGGATATCCTGAAAACGAATGATCGGCTCTTTCATGGCAGCCCCTCACTTCCCAACTACCCCTAAAAGCTAATGGCTAAGAGCTTTCTTTCGCTTTGATCTCCTTGGCCCAGCGCTCCGTCCAGGCCGGGATGCGGTGCCTCCTTTTGCAGGACTCGGCGATGATGATCGATTGGAGCTCCTTCAGAGCTTCGTCAAAACTGTCGTTGATCACGAGATAGTCGAAGTCTTGAACTTTCTGAATCTCCAAGGTGGCCGTACGAATCCTCATGGAGAGCTCTTCCGGGCTGATCGCCCCCCTTCCCTTGATCCTGCGAATCAGATCATCGAGCGAAGGCGTCATCACGAAAATCAGAACCGCCTCCTCCCTTTCCCGGCGTATCTGGCTTGCCCCCTGCCAATCGACCTCAAACAGGAGCGATTGCGTCTTCGCGCCGCTCCGGAGGGTCACGATCGAGCTGCCGTACCGATGCCCGTGCACCTCTGCCCATTCCAGGAACGCCTCTTCCCGGATCATCCGCTCGAAGGTTTCTTGATCCACGAAGAAATAGTCCTTCCCCTCCTGTTCGCCCGGCCGGGGGGGACGTGTCGTGTGGGAAACGGCGGCCCGAAGCCAGGGAAAACGCGCGAAGACCTCCGCACACAGGCTTGTTTTGCCCGCACCGGAAGGTCCCGACACCACAAAGACAGGAGGAGAGCCCTGGGAACGAAGCGTGTCGATGAAGAACCCCCTTTCCCGCGTTTACGAATCTGCCGGGTCCGAGGGCTCCGCCTCGTAACGCTGGCACAGGGTTTCGGACTGAATCGCAGAGAGAATCAGGTGACCGGAATCACAGACGAGGACCGATCGACACTTCCGTCCGTGGGTCGCATCGACGAGTCTGCCCGCCTTTTTCGCTTCATCCCGCATACGTCGCACAGGGTTGGGCCCCGGAGCGAGGATCGAGACCAGGCGGGAGCGAATCACTACATTCCCGAACCCGATATTCAGCACGTCCCTTTGCACATCTTTCTTCGCCATGACCGAGGCTTCCCTGCCGGAACATCTATTGGAGGTTCTGGGACTGCTCCCGCACCTTCTCGAGTTCGGACTTCATGTCCACCACCACGTACGTAACGTCTGCAGATGGTGTCTTCGACCCGATCGTGTTCACTTCACGATAGATTTCCTGTACCAGAAATTCCAGGCGCTTGCCGGTCATCGAGCCGTCCACCAGGGCCGCCTCGCAGCTTTCCAGGTGGCTCGACAGCCGCACGATCTCCTCGGTGATGTCCGCCTTGTCCGTATACAGGACGATCTCCTGCGCGATTCTCTGTGGATCCATATCGGCCCGATTCGTGAGCTTCGAGATTCTCTCCTCGAGCCTTTCCCGGAATCGTGCCGGCAAATCCTTGGACATCGCCTCGATGCGTCCCCGTTGCTCCATGAGGAGCCGGATCCGGGCGAGCAGGTCTTCCTGAAGGACGCCCCCTTCCCTGTCCTGCATCTGTTCCATCTTCTCGATGGCCTCTTCCAGGACCTGGAGGAGCGGAGTCCATTCTTCTTCGATATCCGGGCTTTGCTCCGGAAGGAACACCAGATCCCGCAATCGGACGAGGGTCTGCATGTCCAGCGCCCCCTGCACGCCGAACTCTTCCCGCAGCCTCTTTTCGAGATCCAGGTAGAATTTCAGCGACTCTTCGTTCAATCGAAGAGGCTCGACCCCTCCCGCCATCTCCTCCCAATGAACGTTCATCTCCACCCTTCCCCGCACCAGGCGATCCCTGGCCCACTGGTAGACGCGGGGCTCGAGAGGCTGCAGGGGCCTGGCGACACGAAGCCTGAGATCGAGGAACCGATGGTTGTAGGAACGCGCCTCGATGCGAATCGCCCCCCGTTTGCCCTCCCGGTCGGCAGTGCCAAAGCCGGTCATACTTCTCATTCGATTCCGCCCTTCTCGATTGCCCGCTTCTGGAGGAAGCAGTGCTTTCGCAGGTTGTTCATCATTCGCACGGCATCCGGCGTCCCATAGTCCGGGTAGGTCCACTCCAGGGGCCGGTAGCTCTTTTTCCGGTAGATCAACGTCACGTCAGCGTAGATTCCCCTCGCGAGATACAGACGGTGGGCAAAGGGCTTTGTCGTGGCAAGCACGAGTCGCTCAGGAAGCAAGAGCCCGGGATCGATGTTCACCCTTCGACCTCCCCTCGCGTTCAGGTAGCCGCTCTCCATCCTTTTCGCCTCCCACTTCAAGCGGGGGAGATCCTCCTGGTCGACCTCTTCTCGAAAGGTCACGAATTTCCTCGTGAGAGGGGATCCCATCTCCGTGCCATAGTACCGGGTGTAGGCGAAGGCAAAGCGCCGACTGATGAACTCTACGGGCCCCCAAGCCTGTTCCAGCAAACGCAGAACCTCTGCAAGATTCAGATCCGGGACATAGATGAATCCACAGAAGATCTTCGCCGCGGGGGGGGGATCGTATCGTTCTTCCTCAGGAACCCGCACCGACTTCATTGCTCGGCCTTGTTCACGAAGCCTTTCCACAAGGTCAGCCACAGGATTTTCAGGTCCAAACCGAGGGACCATCCTTCTATGTACTGGATATCACACTCGACCCGCTTTTCCAAGGAAGTCGGGCCTCTCCACCCTCTCACCTGCGCCAGCCCTGTCATCCCGGACTTCACCTTCTGCCGCAGGATGTAGGCAGGGATTTCCTTTTGAAACTCCCGGATGAACTCCGGCCGCTCAGGACGGGGGCCCACCAGGCTCATTTCTCCCTTGAGCACATTCCAGAGCTGCGGCAGCTCGTCCAAGCTGTACTTCCTCAAGAAGGCTCCCAGGCGTGTCCTTCGCGGGTCGTCGCGAATCGACCAGACCGGTTCGTTCGCCTTTTCCGCATCGTTCCTCATGGTGCGGAACTTGACCAGGGAGAATTCTCGTCCGTCCATCCCGATCCGGGCTTGGCGATACAGCACAGGGCCTGAGGACGTTGCTTTGATCAGGAGTGCGATGATCAATAGAACCGGTGCCAACAGTACCATCGCGATCCCGGAGAAGACCACATCCAAGATCCGCTTCTCCAGGCGCGCCGTCCCTTCGTGCGGGCTTGCGCGTACCCGAACGAGGGGAATGCCCTCGAACTCCTCGATCCCCGGATGCAGCGGCATGATGGGAAACACATCCGGAATCACCAGGATATCCACCGCGAGGTCGTCAATGCCCTTGAGCATTTCCTTCAGTTGCCCGCCGTGCTCCAGGGGCAGTGTGAACACGACGATATGGATTCCCTCTTCCTGCAGGGTCTTGCGTATCGCGGAATAGTCCCCGAAGACTTCGAGTCTCTCGGTCCCTTCCTGTTCACCCTCTGCAAGCAACTGTCCACGAATCGTGAGCCCCGTTTCCGGGTGCAGTCCCACGTTCTCGCAGAAAGGGGCTACGAAGGTGTTGTCTCCGACGAGCAGCACATGCCTGGAGCCGGATACGTTTCTTCGACTCCACTGGACGAGGCCCCGAAGGATTCGCCGGATCGACACCAAGCCGACGAAGGCGAGACACAGGAAACAGGCGTAGAAGATCCTCGAGAACTCCACCTTGGTCGACAGGTAGATGATGGAGACCAGCAGGACCATGGCCACCGCCGAGCTTCGAGCCAGGGCCTTCCACTCCCCTGCAACGTTCCACCATCGGTCGGTTCGATACACACCCCCGTACGAGAGGGCGGCCATCCAGACCAGCAGGACCAGCGGCAGGTGCTCGACATACACCTTGAAGGGAGGCACCCCGAAATAGACCGGGATCCAGCCGGTCGTGAAACGGACCCAATAGGCGATGACCCAGGCCAGCGCGATCCAGACTGCGTCCACGAGCCGGTAAAAGCGCTGAAGAAGTCGGAAGGATTCTCTCAGCACCCCCGCCCCCTTCCGCACCACCCAAGGTGAAAGGTGAAAGGTGAAAGGTGAAAGGAATATTCGTGCAAGAAGCGCGCTTCAAGCCCACAAGATCCCCTCTCCCATTCTTCAACCATCCCTTTGCCCTTTTTCCTTTGACCTTTGACCTCTAGCCTTCAACTGTCGGCGGCGTGCGCCCCGCTATGGATCTCCTCATAGACGGCCACGGTCTTCTCTGCGGCATTCGCCCACGTAAACCGGCTCGCTCGCTCCAGGACCGGGGACGGGTCCCAGTCGCCCTGCTTCCTCACCGCGTGGATGTGCTCCAGCGCCTCCTGCCAGACCCCCTCGTCTTCCAGGGAGAGCAAGAGGCCTGCCGGGCCGATCACCTCCGGGAGTGCGCCATCGTTCGCCGCGATCACGGGCAGCCCCATTTGCATACCCTCCACGGCCGGCAGACAGAACCCCTCCCCTCTGGAGGGGCACAGAAGGGCCACGGCTCTCTCATACAGAAGGCGGAGGAGCCCTTCTGAGACCTCCCCGGCAAAGCGGATACGTCCCTGCGGGTCCATGGCCTTCACGTAGGCATGCACGGAAGCGTGCTGCTGCCCGACCAGGATGTATCTCACCTTCCGTTCACGCAAGGTCTCCGAGCCGAGAAGGCACCGAATCGCGAAGAGGATGTTCTTGTGCGGACGAGGATTGGCGATGGACAGAAAATAGTCAAGGTCTCGCGGGTTGATCTCACGATACCTTTCCTCATCCTGACCGGAAACAGGCTTCCGCCCGATGTGGTCTCCTCCCAAGGGGATCACACGCACCTTGCCGGGGGCGGCGGAGAATCGCCGACAGATTGCAGAGGAGGTGTACGACGAATCGGTCACGATCCGCCGGGCTCGCTTCGTCATCCATCGCACGAGGCTCTTGTGGTAGAGCCTCAAACCGATCGAAAAATCCCGCGGATACTCCAGTGGAAGCACGTCGTGGATGGTGAACAGGGTCGGAACCGGCACGAACAGCGGACAGGCGTAGGTCGGGCAGTGGTATATGTCCGGTTTCAGTCGAGCGACCAAGAAGGGGACGAGGAGCTGTTCCTCCAGGCTGTAGGGCCGTGGGGAACAACGGAACAACGGGGTGTCTCCCGGCCCGAGACCGTCCAGGTCGCTTCCCCTGGCGGTCAACAGAACCAGACGATGGGACGTGCCGAGGGACTGCAAGGCCCGGGTCATTTCGATCCCATAGCGGGCAATCCCGTGCGGTGCGGCGCCTGCGGTTCTCAGGTCGAGACAGATCTTCATGACAGTAGGCCGACTCGATTCAAGCAAATTCCCTGTAGACGGCGAGGGTCTTTTCGGCGCTCCTCTGCCAGCTGTAACCCTTCGCCCGTTCGAGCCCCTTCTCCACATACTCTTTTCGAAGGTCTGCGTCCCGGAGCAACCGAAAAAGGATCTCCGCCACAGCCTCGACCTCCAGGGGGTCCACCTGCACACCGGCTTCTCCGAGGCACTCGGGCAGGCTGGCCCGGTTGGAGGCCACGACACAGGTCCCGGCTGCCATCGCCTCGAGGGGGGGAAGACCGAATCCCTCGTACAAGGAGAGAAAGACGAAAATCTCGGCATGTCTGTAGAAGAGCCCCAGAACCTCGTCCGGAACGTAGCCGATGTATCGGATGGAGGACCGGACCGGACTCGATTCCCATGCCTCCCGCACCTCCCTGAACCCCCATCCCTCGTGCCCGACCAGGACGAGCTGCGTTCCCTTCTCCCCCATCTCGTTGAGCAGCTCGAAGGCCTTCAGCAAACGCACGATGTTCTTCCTCGGCTCCATTGTCCCCACATACAGGAGATAAGGGCTTCGGACGCCGTACCGCGCCAGGACCTTCTCTGAATCCGCCACAAAGGAAGCCCCGGAAAGGGCATCAAAGGAAAGGCAGGGCGCTCCGGGAACCACCCGGATCTTGTGCATCGCCTCGGGCCACCGCTCCCCGATTTCCCGCTTCGTGAATTCGGAGAGGGTGATAATCCTGTCCGCGCGCGAGACGGCTAGCGGCAGGAGCATCTTCAAGGGCCATTTGTTCCTCGCCTCCATCGTCCCCGGGTAACGGTATACCGTCAGGTCGTAGATATTCACCACGGAGGGATGGCGGGCAAGAAGGGGGGGGAGAAACAGCGTCCCGTGAAAGAGGTCGGGCTTGTGCTTCTCGAGGAGGAACGGGACGACCATCTGCAACCAGACGTTTCCCTTCCATCCCTTCTGAACCAGCTCTCTGACCCGCGAATCCCGGGCCAGAACATCTCCCGTTGCGATCTCGCGCGGGGAGCAGAGCAGGAACTCCCGCATTTCCTCGAAGCCGAGCAAGGCCTCGAGCAGGCAACGGACATACCGCCCGATGCCCGTCCCCTTTTCGATCAACGGCCTGGCGTCGTATGCTACCTGCATCCGGAGAATCCGATCCTGCC
>JAQYVQ010000645.1 GCA_030145435.1 Syntrophobacteria bacterium
CCATCTGCGGCGTTCGGCTTCATCCCTCGTCATTCAACGTACAGGAAGTACGCCTCATCGTTACATGGACCCCCGCCTTCGCGGGGGCATGCTTTGCCTGCCTTGCATCTCGAACTTCTGGAACTTTTTGAACAGCCTCCACCACTTTTTCGACGGGCTGCTAGGCTCCTGTCCCGGGTTCCTTGGCGGCCTCCTGGGCGAGCAAATCGATGGCGGACCCGAATTGCTCCCTCTGGTCGTCGGTCAACGGAGTCCATCTCTTTCGCCTCTTGCGGCTCCGCACCGCCTCTGAGACCAGAACGAGGCTGGTCACGTGGCGGCCCTGCCGGCTGAAGACGTGCACCCGGTTTCGAGGGCCCAGCACAACGAAGGTTCTTTCGTGATTGTCCCAGAGAACGGACTCTTCGGCGGCACCGAAAGCGTCTTCCCATGCCTTGGACGTGGGGCGGTTCTTGGTCCGGTGCCCCTCTGCGTGTGTCGTCCGACGTCCCCTTTGCCGTCCCACCTTTTCCAGTTTTCGGGCCAGCCCTTGCAGGATGTCCGCAACGAGGGAGGCCGTGTCGGGAAGAGAGGACGCACGACGCTTCTCCGCGTGGCCCTTCGAGGGAGGTCGCAGGCTGCTGATCCGGTGACGGGCGGAAGAGATCACATCCGAAACCCGCGTTTGATAGGGCCCCTTGATCGCGTCCAGGGCCGGAGATCCGTCGGAGAGCCTGGCCAGGACGTTCAACTCGAGCCGGGGGCTCCCGTCCAGGCGGCGGGATTCGACGGCCTGAAGCGTACAGGCGACGCGTTCCTGCTCACTTCGGTTCTCACCGGGAATGCGCATCTTCAAGAACCCGAAGACCACTTGCCCGAGGATATCGTATGTCTTCGATTGCCTTCCGAAAACGTTCAACTGTCTCTGCTTCAGCATCTCCGGGTCTATGTACATGGCAACGAGATCGGTCTGAGAGGGGTCATAGAGCAAATCCACGCTCGGATGCTTTCGTTCGAGCAGTATCTGGGAGAATTCCGGCCAGACCGGCAACCCCGTAGAAGAGTACCCGCCAAACACGTTCGTCGGCCTTGGGGGATGGCTGTGGGGACAATCGGGGCTGTCGCATCGGTAGCAGTACACGCTCCCTCCACGAAAGGCCTCGGCCTGTGTGGCCATCTCCCGCACGGCAGCCCGGATCTGTTCTTCGATCGAGGGGTCGGCTTGGAGTCGCCACGGTTCCCCAGGCTCGACGGACACCCTCAGATCCATTCCGAAGGGCCTGGCCCGGTCCGGATGGGCCCCTACCATATCCGCATAGGCTTCCCGGATCGCCGACGTGAGGGATGCCTCGACCCCCTCCAGGTGCGATTGCAGGCGGGCTTTCCCGGCGGGGCGCCTCCTCGCTCTGCGAGGGCGGCGTTTCTTCTTCGTTGACCCGGTCTTGGGCGTTCCGGAGTCGTCTGCCATCGTTGTTCTCCGGGGAGTCATTCTCGAGAATCCGAGCATCTAGGTTAACGTGAGTCAACACGGTTCGCAAATCGAATCGACCTTTTGATAGACTAGCTTGACTGACTAAGAGGAGGAAGGAGCGGAGGGACATGAGCGGGATTGCTGCATCCATCTTGCTGATCGGTGACGAACTGATGGCCGGAGAAATCGAGGATCGGAACGGCCCCTATCTTGCGGACCAACTCACCCGACAAGGGTTTCGGATACGGGACATTCGCTTCCTCGCCGACGACGTGGAGGGGATCGCCGCTGCGGTGACCGAAGCCTTGCGAGCCTGCCGGCTGGTAGTGGTCTGTGGGGGGCTGGGCCCCACGTCGGATGACCGGACGACCGAGGCGGTCGCGCAGGCGCTGGGGAAGCAACTGATCCTGGACGAGGAGCAATGGGAACGAATACGAAAAATCTTTTCCCTGCTGCGAGGGGAGGAGCCTCCCCCTGGAAACGAGAAACAGGCCAAACTCCCGGAGGGGGCGGATGTCCTCTTGAACGAGATGGGAACGGCCCTGGGGTACGTCGCGCGGCAGGGGGAAGACGCGGTTGCGGTCTTGCCCGGCCCCCCGAAGGAAAACCAACACATGTTCGAAATGCAGTTGTTGCCTTGGCTGGACCGACACATGCCGGACCGCTCGAGATGGGCCGCACGGGTCTTTCGTGTGTTCGGCCTCCCGGAAAGCGAGGTCGGGCATCGGCTGAGCAACCTGGAAACCGAATACAGGGACCTGCGCGTTTCCTACCGTTTTCATTTTCCGGAGATCCTCGTCAAGCTGAGAGGTGACGTTGAAGCCGAAGATCGGTTGAAGGCCGCCTCCGCCGACCTGGAGAAGCTGCTCGAGCCTCACCTCTACAGTACCGGCGAAGAGAGGCTCCCTGCCGTTTTGGGCCGCGAGCTCGAGAGAAGGGACCTTCGAATCGTCGCTGCAGAGAGCTGTACCGGCGGTCTGGCCGCCAAGCTGCTCACGGATGTACCGGGCTCGAGCGCGTGGATGGAACGGGGCTTTGTCGTTTACAGCAATCAATCCAAGCAGCAGTTGCTGGGTGTGCCGGAAGAGATGCTGAAGCAACACGGAGCTGTGAGCGAGCCGGTGGCGCTCGCGATGCTCGAAGGCGCCCTCGAGCGATCGGACGCCCAGATAGGCTTTGCCGTCACGGGAATCGCGGGTCCGGGAGGGGGAACGCTGGGAAGGCCCGTTGGCACGGTCTGCATCGCATGGGGCGACCAAGACCGGAGCCAGGTAGAGACCCATACGTTCTACTGGGACCGGGAATACAACCGCCTGCTCAGCGCCTGGATGGCGATGTACCTGGTCTATCAGCTTGTTCTCGGGCGGCAAAGCGGCTGACGATCTGTCTGGCCGTGAGCGGTGCGTTCCCGCCCGCCCGGTTGTTCACGATGACATTCATGCGCGCCTTCTTTTCGATCCCCTGCTCCATCAGGCCCACCGTGTCCTCGATCATCCGGGGGGTTGCCATGCCCTCCACGAGCCGGTCGAAGGGATGGGCCTTTGCGTATGCCTCCTCGTAGCGCATCCCCCGCGGGGTCAGGAGCCGGAGGATGCTGTGTCCGCCCCCATTCGTGAACGTATGGTCGGACAGGGTGAACTGTCTTCGTAGCGAGGGAAGCCAGGTCCAATGAGAAAGCACCTGGCCTACGCCGTGCCTTCTCATGACGGAAAACAGGGAAGGCGTGAGCAGAGGCTCGGTTCGTATCTCGATATGATACCGGTCGTCTCGGGGGATCGACTCGAAGAACCTGTCCATGTCCTCCGCCATCTTCTGAGGCGGGGATCGGTCCTGCTTGCGCTGGTACTCCTGCTCGAAGACAAAGCCTCGGATATGCCTTCCCAGCAGCTCGACTGCCGGGACATAGAACTGGCCGGCAAAGACCTCGGCGTTCAGGTAGTCCGGGTTCTCGATGAATTTACCGCCCCTTCTGAGCTTCTGGGCAAAGATGATCTGCGGCACCTTGAGCAAGAGGGGGTCGTCTTCTCCGAGGTGTTGACGGTAGTTCTGTAGGGCGTGATAGTTCTGTGTGGGGCGTCCGTCCGTTTCCAAAAGGGGTCGATAGAAGGTGAAATCGAGTTCCAGAACCCCGAAGTGCTCGAAGTATTCCTCCACGCTCTCGATCGGCAGGACCCTCTCCGTAAAGGAACGGCCGCCCACCTTGTGCTGCCTCGAGCGGATGCGGCTCGCATACCGGTCGGCCGAATAGACCTGACCGATCCAGCCCGCATATCGGTCACTGGCCGTACCGATCGAAACGTCCGGGTGCAGGCCGCGAAACTTGAACGCCTCCGGGTTGAAACCCTCTTGCCGGTGCATCTGTCCGTCCTCTACGAAATGAAGACTGTGCCTGATTTCCGTCAGAGGGCGCCGGGCCGAATTCTTGGCATCCACGCGTCACGGGATTGACGGGGATTTAGCCCGCATATTGCACGAAGCCTTCTACTGCGAGCGGCGCAAGCACGGAATCTTCGGGTTGGTGGAGTTTGGGGACAGCCCCAAACTCCACCGGGTCGATTCTTGAGGTTCGGACCCGGATGTACTTCAGTACGATCCGACCCCAAACCTCAAGAATCAACTCAGCCCTCCGGGCCCGAACCTTCCGCACTTCCACCGCTCTCGCTACGAAGTTTCGTGCAATATGCGGGCTAGCCCTGCCCATTACCCACATCTCGAGAACAAGCTGTAACTTGTTGATTTTCCTATAAAAATGTTCTGGGGCCAACAGGCAGCCCCACAAATTGAAATCGCAAGAGAATCAATGAGTTGCGCATCAGGACGGCCGCCGAAAACG
>JAQYVQ010000019.1 GCA_030145435.1 Syntrophobacteria bacterium
AAGGGCGGCACCTGACACGGATACCGCCCTCACTTTCGTTTTCTGTGAGATTTTCTGGAGGGGCTAGAGTTCGCGCATGACCGTGTTACGGGTTGAGCCTTCGATGAACAGATCCTTCGCTTCTTCGAGCATTTTCCAGTATGCATCGTCGGCTAAGGCCTGGTTCTGCACCCCTTCAAAGGTCGCCAAGTCGTTGAAATCCATGAAATAGCGGATTGTTCCGGCGTTGCCGAATGAATCCATACACACGCTGCAAGAGGACACGCCTTCATACTTCTTGGCGAGTTCAGCCATCTCCTTGGCATGCTTCAATGCCGCCACGGCATTGCCCCTTGCGATGCGTGTGACACTCATCCATCGAATCATTTTGAGGCCCTCCTAACTAACGCTCAGTTGCCCGACGGGAGCGCCGAGTAGTGCGAAGATACGGCGAGCCACTTCCCGTCTGACTTCGCATAAATGAGCGTGAATCGCCCGTAACTGGTTCTCATACCCCCGTCCTTTGGCTTGTTCGCAAAGGCGTAGTGTCCCCAAACAATACCGGTGCTCCCGATCATACGGTACTTGGTATTGAGGGGTGTAAAAGTCGTGCTGTCCACGGTGCCCCAGAAACTTTTGATGGCCTGCTTGTTTTGGGCGTCCCCATCGATGGCAAACGGTGCGGTGGGATGAAAAGAAACTGCTTTGTTGTCAAACATAGCGAACCACGCGTCATCCTGGGCGTTGTACGCCTTTACCGCCTTTTCATAGGTCGCTTTCAGATCATCCACATCGGCAGCGAGTGCGGGAGTGGATACAAGAAGCCCTAACACAACCAGACATCCGAGAAATGCTCGCTTACTGGGAAACATGATTTACCTCCTTTACAGTAGTTTGGTCGCTTCTTCTGTGTCCATTACGATGGCTATTTCACTCTTGATGAGATCACTCCATCCCAGACCCCACTGGGCCAGAGCTTTCGCGTCATCTGTCTCACAGAGTATGAACGATCGACATCCGCTCACGTCTGCCCACTGGCCGAGTATCTTCACGTTGTCGGGAAGCAAATTTCCTTTTTCCATCAGCCTCTTGAAGATCTCATCCCTTTGGCCGGGTTCCCAGGTATCGATACCCATGAGAAGCATTCTGTGCCTCCTTTCATGCTAGGGAGCTGCTTCCGTCTGGCGTTCCTACGCCTTCGGCGGCTGGTAGTCGACGGTGACCTTCGTTACCTTGTCCATCTCTTCGGGCGTCATCAGGAGGACGGTCTTCGTGTTGGCCAATCCACTTGAATTGATTGCCAGACTCATGGCGGCGGCGGTTGCGTTGTCCGGCACGTCACCGATTGCGACCACGTCGTATTCCCCGAAGGCGTAGCAATACACCTCCAACTTCCCGCCCATTTTCTCGTACATGTTCGCAATTGCGTCTCGACGTTTGGAACCACCTTGCTGGGCGAGGACCTTGAGGCCTTCGGTCGTAAGGGAAGCCAATGCAAGGAACTTCGGCATGACACACCTCCTTTTGTTTCGTGAGACCATTGACAGGAGTGAAAGGTGGGCCTCCAGGGAGGTTGCGTCGCCTCCATGGAGGCCACGTATAGGCACCTTTTGTAAGGCCCATTTCATGCTTCACCCCCGAAGGTGATGTGATTCTGCCACTTCATCGATGGGGCGCAGAGATGATGATTCCGTGAGGGAATTCGGACGATCGTTGAGGTCGTCGTGATGGGTGTTTTCGTGCGAGGTGGAATCTACTCTTTCTGATAGTAGTGCGCGGGCGCCTGCATTGTCAAGTAATATTATGACAGTCAGCGAGCTGTTTGAAAATATAGACAGCCCGTTTGATTTCCGGCGCCCGGACAAGCCGTGCCGGGTCGTCACATTCGGAGGGTGATGTCTTCTTACGCGGAAAGGGACAGCGCCAGCCGCTGTCAGAGCAGCGTGTAGCTATCCTGGGTCTTGTTGTTCCGGATGTCGATGCACATGGCTTAGCGGGTGCCGACGAACACCACAAGCTTCTTGCCCCGGGTGATGGCCGTGTAGACGAGGTTACGTTGGAGGAGCATGTAGTGCTGGGTGACGAGGGGGAGGATCACGGCCGGGTACTCGTTTCCCTGTGACTTGTGGACCGAGATGGCATACGCAGGTACCAGTTCGTCCAGTTCGGCGGCCTCGTAGGGGATGGAGCGGCCGTCGAAGAGCACGGCGATCTCGTTCTGTTCCGGGTCCACGGTGATGATCCGTCCGATGTCCCCGTTGTAGACGTCCTTGTCGTAATTGTTCCGAAGCTGCATTACCTTGTCGTTCAGCCGGTAGATCCAGCCCGCCCGGCGTAGCTCGGGGCCCCTGGGGTTGAGTTCGTTCTGGAGGAGGGCGTTCAGGTTCTCGGCTCCGGCCGATCCGCGGTGCATCGGGCTCAAGACCTGGATCTGCTCGAAAGGGTCGAAGCCGAAGCGTGAGGGGATTCGCTGGGTGCACAGTTCCAGGATGAGGGTAGCCACCCGGTCCGGGTCCTCTTCCTCGATGAAGTAGAAGTCCCGGATCTCTTCCTTCTGGTCCTTGGGCGTGGAGGGGGCTTTGCCCTGCAGGATGCGGTGGGCGTTCTTGACGATCAGGCTCTCCTGGGCCTGGCGGAAGATGTGGGAGAGCCGGACGACGCCGATCGCATCCGAGTCGATGAGGTCCTCGAGGACCCTTCCCGGGCCGACCGAGGGGAGCTGGTTCACGTCTCCGATGAGCACGAAGGCCCCTTCCCTTGGCAGGGCCTTGACCAGGTGGTGGAACAGGATCGCGTCGATCATGGAGGCCTCGTCCACGATCAGGAGCTTGCCGTCGAGGGGGTTCTTCGCATCCCGTTGGAAGCCGCCCTTCTGGAAGCTGTACTCGAGGAGGCGGTGAAGGGTCTTGGCCGGCTCGCCCGTAACCTCCTGGAGCCTCTTGGCCGCCCTGCCCGTGGGCGCGCCGAGGAGGCAGCGGATTCCCATGGCCTGGCAAATGGTCACCAGGGTCCGCACCAGGGTGGTCTTGCCGGTGCCCGGGCCGCCGGTGATGACGAGGCACTTCTCCTTCAGGGCCAGCTCGACTGCCTGGCGCTGCTCCGGGACGAGGGCCATGCCGAGTTCCTGCTCCGCCCTGTTCAGGGCGTCCTGCACATCCAGGAGCGGGATGGGGGAGGGGTGCTGGAGGAAGGAGGTCAGGTTTTCGGCAATCCCTTTTTCGGCCTGGTAGAAGGGCGGCAGGTAAACGGCCTTGTTGTTCTCCTCGTAGGCCTCCACGTCGTCGTTCAGGTCCTCGAAGAAGATTTCCTTGGCGGTGAAGAGGTTGGCGATGGCCCTCTGGAGGATCTCCACGTCCTCGATCTCCAGGAGTGCCTTGCTCCGTTCCATGAGCGTCGGGTAGGGGAGGAAGAGGTGCCCCTCGGAGGCGGCCTCCTGCAAGGCGAACAGAATCCCGGCCTCGGCGCGCCTCGTGGAGTTCGCCTCCACACCCATCGACCGGGCGATGCGGTCCGCGGTCTTGAAGCCGATGCCGAAGACGTCGGAGGCGAGCCGGTATGGGTTCTCCTTGAGCATCGGGATCGCCTGGTTGCCGTAGCGCTTGTAGATCTTGATGGCGAGCCCCTGGCCGATCCCGTACCCCTGGAGGAAGAGCATGATCTGCCGGATCTCGCGCTGTGCGTCCCAGGTCGACCGGATCTGGGTGATCTTTGCCTGGCCGAAGCCCTCTACCTCTCGCAGGCGGTCCGGTTCGCTCTCGATGATCTCGAGGGTTTCCTCACCGAACCGGTCCGTGAGCCTCTTGGCCAGGACCGGGCCGATGCCCTTGATCAGGCTGCTTGCCAGGTACCGCTGGATCCCGTCGATGGTTGTGGGGGTGAGGACCGTGTAGGTTTCGATTTGGAACTGCCTGCCGAACTTCTTGTGGTTCATCCACTGGCCGGTGAGGTGCAGATTCTCGCCCGGGTTCACGGAGAACAGGTTGCCCACGACAGTCGTCAGCTGGACCTCCCCCTTCCGCCGGATGCGGGCGACTGTGAAGCCGTTGTCCTCGTTTGAGTAGACGACGTTGGTCAGTTCGCCTTCGATCTGAAGGGGTGCCTCCACCGCCTGTTTCTTCCCTTCAGTCTTTGTTCGCATCGGTGGGCCGCCCTTCGTCCGGCCGGGTTTCCGGCTTGCCTGCCTGCTCCGCCCCGTCGTACGGACACCCCCCTGGCGGCGGGCCGTGAGACCCTGCCGGGGTTCGCCCGGGCACGAAGTTCACGTTGCCCATCTGCTTCAACTCGTTCAGGGTCTCTGTCCGGGACCTCCGGATATTCGAGGAAAAGGAAGAGACGACTCTCTTCGTC
>JAQYVQ010000090.1 GCA_030145435.1 Syntrophobacteria bacterium
GGCGTCCCACCACTCTCCTCGGATGAAGATCTTGCCCTCCGGGTCCAGCCTCTCCTTCACGACGCCCACCCGGTCGGGCATGCCCTCCCTGCCGGTCTGTCTCTCCCGCCAGATGAACCGGTCCAGGACGCCCCCTTGCAGCAGATAGTGCCAGAGACGCACGAGTTGGGCCAGAGTAAAGGCGGCGACGAAACCGATCAAGCCATCCAGGGAGACAGCCAGGGCGTCGATCGTCCAGGCGGGCGAGTCTGTCTCCAGGATCCACTCGAGCAGACAACCGATGAAGACCGCGTACAGGACGAACAGGGCGCAGTGGCCCATCTTCTGGGTCGCGGTGACCGGGAACTGTTTGTCCCGGTAAAGCGGGTCTTTCGTTTCGCACCAGAAGAGCACCCCGAGCAGGAGACCGAGGAAGGCGCCCGCGCTCAAGCCCTTCCACGAGAGAAAGCCCAGGAGCGTGCCCAGCGTAAAAAGGAATCCGCTGGTTCCCAGGGACAGGATGCGGACCTGTATCGAACTGTGAGAAAAGAGAATCGAAAGCGTCTTCATGCAGAAGCCCCGGGTCGTTTCCTGCGGATCTTCAGGAATCGAGCCTGAAGGATTCGGTACAGCGGAGGCCAGACGGCCCTCACCACCACACCCGCCCAGAGACCCCTAGGAAAGGTCACCTCGTACTTCCGCCTGCGGATTCCCCTGAGGATCGCCCCGGTCAGCAGGTGCGGCGGTTTCATCATCTTTCGCACCTCATCCGGGAAGTCCAAGAACGAGTCATGATCGAACAGATGGGTTTCCACCACGCCCGGGTTCACGATCATGATGTTCACGCCCGTACCGAGCAGCTCGAAGTAGAGGCTGTCCGAAAAACCGGCAACCGCGAACTTGGACGCACAGTAGGCCGTGTGTCGAACCGTGCCCAGCTTGCCGGAAATGGAAGAGAGGTTCACGATGTGGCCGGAATCCCTCTCGAGCATGGCAGGAAGGAAGGCGTAGGTGCAGTACAACATGCCCCAGTAGTTGATCTGCATCAGCGCCTCGTGTTCCTCGATCGGTGTATCCAGGAATAGGGTGTACCGGCTGACGCCGGCGTTGTTCACGAGGATGTCGGGGGGGCCGTGTTCCGCCAGGACCTGTCGGGCCATGGCATCCACATTCTCCTTCCCGGACAAATCGCAAGGATAGCAGGCGTGCCTGTCCGGTTCAGGCAGCCGGCTCCGGTTTTCCTCCAGGGCCTCTGCGTCCCTTGCTACGAGCAGGCAACGGGCCCCCTCTTCTGCAAAATCCTGGGCCAGCTGCTTGCCTATACCCCGAGAGGCTCCCGTAATGAGGACCGATTTTGCATCGTATTGCCTGCTCAAGTTGTTCTCCCTCCTGATGCGGACGATTTCTGGAACAGCCAGGGATGATAGGAATCCCGTTTTCAGCATGTCAAACCACACGAAATTGGGGACAGCCACTCATTACTACCCCTCTTCGATTTCGTGCTATTCGGTGGCTGTCCCCAATTTCGGGGGTACGGTCCTGGCCCATTCGGGGAGCCGAAGGTGGTCTGCCCGGTCACTGTATGGCAAATACGGTTTGATATCGATCAAGGGGCTTCCCTCCCTGGCGTCGAGCGACCGGACGAGGATTTCGCCCTCTTCCGGCCTGATTTCCGTGATCTCGCAGAGATGCATGGCGAGAAGATTCGGCCTCAGGGGGGACCGCGTCCCAAAGACACCGGTCAGCGGATTCGCCGGATCCTTTCTGGGGCGTACCTCCAGGACCGCTCGGCCTTCCGGGTTGTCATTCTCATGAAACCAGTAGAAGACCCAGACGTGTGAGAATTCCTGGACACCCTTCAGGCCGCCCAGGTAGGCTGGAAACAGCCTCAGTACGGGGCCCCTGTCCGAATCCCTGATCACACCGATCGGCCGAAGCTCGAGGTTCTTCGCGCTTTCCTCGTTCAATGAATCGACCTCCTTGCAGGGAGTTGCTTGTTCCCCCGCTGATGTGTTTTATTGGGTTACTGTCAGGCAACTGTGGATATGCTAAACCGAAACGATGCAAAAAGGGAACACATGCCATGGAATCTGCTTCCCTGCAGGAACTGCTCGATGCACTGAAGAGTCCGGATCCGGCGAGAAAAGAGATGGCGATCAGCGAGATAGGCAACCGGGAGGACCCAGCGCTCTTGCCTCCTCTCTTCGAGATCCTCGACGACCCCTCTGACAGAATCCGGTGGCGCACCCTCCAATCCATCGGGAAGCTGGGAGCCTCGGGGACGGACGACCGGGTTCTTGTCCTCCTGAAGGACCCCTCGTCCCGGGTACGAGGAGAAGCGGCGAGAGTCGTCGGCCTGGCCGGCAGGAAGGAACTCGCCCCTGCCCTGGCCCCCCTCTTGGAGGAGCAGGATTTGCAGGTAAGGTGCCGGGCCATAGAGGCGCTGGGTGAGATTGGGGACCCGGGCGAGGGTCTCTCGGAACGAATGGTCGCTTTCCTGCAAGACTCGGACAGCAGAATCCGCATGCATTCCGCCCTGGCCCTGGGAAAATGCCGGCACGCGCCCGCATGCTCTCCCCTCATGGACTCCCTGCGGGATCCGAGTCACAACGTACGGGGACTGTCCGCATGGGCCCTGGGCAATCTGGGGGATGAACGGGCCATCGAGGCGCTGATCGACGCCCTGGATGACGAAGGGGAGTCTGTTCGCCTTTACGCCTATCAGGCCCTGGACGCCTTCGGGCCAAAGGCCCTGCCTGGCCTGGAGAGCGCCCGTGAAGGCAAAGACAGATCCGTCAGGGCCGTTGTGGACCGCCTGATCGAGGACATTTCTTCTGAGGACGGGGAAGAGGACTAAGGCACTCCTCGCACCGGGACGGGTCGGGCTGGGAATCGGGTGCTATCCCCTGTTCGAAATGAGATTTGTGAAGGGCGACTTTGTAGATAGCACAATTCAGTTGCCGCCCCCGCAGGAGCCGCAACTCGTGGCCGAACAGGAGGAACAACTGCTCGTCCCTGCTGCCTGTATCGAACCGTCTGAGCTGCTGAAGGAACATGCGGACATCAACCGCTGCACATCGGCGGCTTCGCAGTCGGGGCAATGGACTTCCGCATCCCTCCGAATCAGCAGTTTCTCGAATTTGTGGTCACACGAC
>JAQYVQ010000161.1 GCA_030145435.1 Syntrophobacteria bacterium
TATCACGTGGCGTTGCCGCTTTGATTCAAAGGTTCCGGGGTTTAGCCGGATCATGCGTGGAATCGTAACCCGTGTCTTCCGTGACGCCCTGGACGGCCTCGAACGGCACTGCTTTCCAGATGATCCTTCCTGATCCCCCCGGGATCCTATGAGGCTGTTGAAAAAGTCCCATCTGCGGCGTTCGGCTTCATCCCTCGTCATTCAACGTACAGGAAGTACGCCTCATTGTTGAACTGGATCCCCGCCTTCGCGGGGACAAGTTTTGCCTGCCTTGCATCTGGAACTTTTTGAACAGCCTCCACCTCTAGGCCACTTCTTCAACGGGCTGCTATGAGCCGACGATCACGAGGCTCACGGTCGGCGCGTAGGGTTCACCGCCCATGTTGTGGGCCAGCCCCAGGCTCTTACAAAGCTCGTTCGATCGAGCCGGTGCCACGGGATATAGGCACCATACGAGGTAATTCCTACCATCGGCACCTCCTGTTGCTGTACGAAGTCAGAGGTTCAACCCAAAGAGCCCTCTCCTCGGTCGCGGGCGAGAAAACCGGTAGCTGCATACTCAGCGCCTCTTCATGTAAACACAGGCCCGAGATGAAGTTGTCAATCGAGGGTAAAACAAATGTAAAAATGGTGTAAACTGCTGAATTCACTGATTTTTCTTGACTCGCCATTCCTACATCCTCTATTCTTACCTTGCCACATCCACACGCCGGGAGATCATGGATGAAACCCCTCGAGAAGCTGTTTACCCCCTTCCGAATCGGATCGATGGAACTGAAGAACCGCATGGCCATGGCTCCGATGGCAACGGATTTTGCCAATCCGGACGGCACCATCTCGCAGAGGATGATCGACTACTTCGAGGCTCGGGCCAGGGGCGGCGTGGGTCTCATCATCATGGAAGTCGTCACGGTGGACGAACTGTCGCCTTACGTGCCCAAGACCGTTGCCCTGTGGGACGACAGGTTCATCTCGAGCCTGAAGACGTTGACCGACTCTATTCACGCGCATGGGGCCAAGGTCATCCCTCAGATCTCTCACCCGGGGCCCGAGTCCCTGGCCCCTCTGTTCAACGGGACGCAACCCGTGGGACCGTCTCCGACCCTCTGTCACACGACCAAGCAGAAGTGCCGCGAACTCACAATAGAAGAGATCGAAAAGATCGTCGAACAATTCGGCGATGCGGCAAGGCGAGCCCGTGAGGCAGGCTGTGACGGGTTGGAGCTGCACGCGGCTCACAGCTACATGCTCGTGGGCTCCTTCCTCTCTCCCCTGCGGAACAGGCGGATCGATGCTTATGGCGGCACGGTTCACGAGCGCCTGAAGTTCCCCCTGGAGGTGATCCGCAGCATCCGCGCCAAAGCCGGGGAGGACTTCCCGATCGTCATGCGCATCTCCGGAGACATGATGGTGCCCGGCGGGCAGGACATACGGGAGACCCAGTACATCACGCCCATCCTTGCGGAAGCGGGAATCGATGCCTTTGAAATCTCCGCAGGCATATTCCCGGAAGGGATGTTTCACATCATACCGCCCACCGGTTCCCCCCTGCGTCCGAACGTACATCTATCTGCGGCAGTCAAGGAGGTGGTGGACGTGCCGGTATTGGTGGTGGGCAGGATCAATGATCCAAGGATCGCAGAGGACATACTGAACCGGAACGAAGCCGACATGGTCGTTATGGGCAGGGCGCTCCTGGCCGACCCTGAGTTCCCGAACAAGGCAGCCGAGGGGCGGTTCGACGATATCAGGCCCTGCGTCGGCTGCGGGCTCGGGTGTATCGCGGTGAGGAATGCCGGTAAGGATATGACCTGCGTTCTGAATCCGGCCCTGGGGAGGGAGAGGGAAATGACCCTCGAGCCTGCGGCCAGGTCAAAGAACGTGATGGTGGCGGGTGGAGGCCCTGGAGGATTGGAGGCGGCAAGGGTTGCCGCGCTCCGGGGACACAAGGTAACGCTCTATGAGAAGGGGACGAAGCTGGGGGGACAACTCAATCTGGCGGCAGCGGTTCCCTTTAGACAGGAGATAAGCAAGATCCCTAAATACTTTTCCGCCCAGTCGGAAAAGGCGGGCGTCGACATCCGCTTGAACACCGAGGTCACCGAAGAGCTCGTCCGGGAAGTTCGGCCGGACGTTCTGATTGTGGCCACCGGTGCGGAGCCTCTGATCCCGAATATCCCGGGTGTAGACGGGGAACGGGTCGTTTCGGCACATGATGTGCTCGGAGACAAGGTGGACGTGCTTCCCGGCAACGTGTTGATCGTCGGCGGCGGGATGGTTGGCTGCGAAACGGCCGAGGCCATCGCCAACCGGGGTGACAACCCCATCATCGGGCGCACGGATGTCACCCTCCTTGAAATGGTTGGTGACGTGGCCCTCGATACAGCGCCCCAGAGCCGAGATCTGATGATGCAGAGATTACGGGAGAAAGGGGTCAGGATCCTCACCTCCACAAAGGTCATCGAGTTCCTTGAGGATGGTATTGTTTTGGAGAGGGACGGCCAGCAGGAAACCCTCCGGGGTGTAGACCGAATCGTCCTGAGCATGGGTGTCAAATCGGTAGACCCCTTGAGCGAGCAGATGCAAGAAAAAGTGGCCGAGGTGTACGCCATTGGCGATGCCAAAGAGACGCGGAGCGCCCTGGAGGCCATTGCAGAGGGAGCAGAATTAGGGAGAAGGATCTAAGGGCCCGCGAAAGGGAGAGACTATGGGAATCTGTCATCACGACAAGACGCTGAAAGAAATCGTGGATGAAAGGGAGCACAGTTTCCAAGAAACAGGCTTCGCTTATGGTTTGGAGCGACTCGAGCTGGTCGAGGAAGACCCGGCAAAGTTCATGCGATTCCAGATGAGGCTCGTGGCCTCGTGCATCAACGCAAGGGAATCCGCCAAACTGATCTCTGCGAACCCCATGTCCATGATTCAGGGAGAGCTGTTGTTCATGCTCGCCAATGCCGAAGGGGATGTCATCTCCGCCTCCTACGGCCTTGCCGGGCACATTCAGTGCATGCCCTTTATCGTCCGGAACATTGCTAACCTCGGATTCGAGGACGACCCCGGAATTCACGAGGGAGATATCTTCTCCTGCAACGATCCCATGTACGGCCCTCCCCACAACGCCGACTGCTACACCTTCTTGCCCGTATTCTACAAAGGTGAGCTCGTGAGCTGGACCGTAGGTTTGAATCACATCGTCGATGTGGGCGGAATTCAGCCGGGTGGCCTTGGTGTGATCTCACCGAACATCTTTACGGACGGATTCACTTATCCGCCGACAAAAACAGGAGCCAATTTCAAGCAACACAAATGGTGGGAGTTGCATTGGAAACGTCGGACCCGGACGGAGATGTTCAATGTCCTGGATGACAAGATGCGGGTTGCCGGGGTGGCGTCTTTGCACGACAGGATTCAGGATATTGTCGAGGAGTTTGGGACCGAATACTACAGGCAAGGTCTCAAAGAGATCATCGAACGGGAGCGCAGGATTCTCGTGGAAAGAATCAGGAGTCAGGCAATCCCTGGGAAGTACAAGTATCTGCAACTGAGTGCGGTGAATTACAAAGGCACCTTGGGGAAGCTCTGGCCGGCGTCGAACAGGAACTGGATCATCCACAAAACGGGTGAACTGAATATTCGTACGGACGGGACACTGCTGACGGATCTCGAAGGATTAACGAGTGAGGCGGAGTTTCACGCCAACGCTTACGAACCGGCCGTCAGGATGCTTACCTCCCTCGGCATGTGGCCCATGTTCGCCTATACGGAGACGATCAACTCCTCTCTCCTCTACATGACCGACTGGAACATACCGCCGGGGAGCATGTTCAACCCACAGAATCCTTATGCCGGCACGGTGATGGGTCTTGGCGTCATCGCCGGGTACATCTATCTCTTCCACAATTGTCTCAGCCTTGCCTATTTCAGCAGGGGCTTCCTGGAGGAGACATTCCCTGCCGATGGTACGACGATCGGATACGGCGCAGCGGGCACGCTGGAGGACGGGTTTCAGTGGGCAGGCGGAGACATGTCCCTGATTACCTGCCAGAGCGAAGGAGCGACCCCATACCATGACGGGTTCGATGCGGCGGTATGCTCACCGAATCCTGCAGCCGATATCGGTGAGACAGAAGCTGTTGAGTTCCTCCTTCCAACGCAGGTCAACCTTGGAAAGAAACTCATTCCCGACTTTTGCGGGCACGGGAAGTTTCGTGGCGGCCTGGGCATCGGCATGCTCCAGCTGGTAAACAAGCCGGGAAGATCCCTCATCCTGAATGCCTTTGCAGCCACAGACGGGATGGGAGCCTGCGCGCTTGGAAGAAGCGGCGGCTATCCGGGCACGAACGATATCGTCGTTTTTGCTCACGACACCAATATCCGGGAGACCCTGGAAAAGGGGGGAACCTACCCCAGGGACTTTGTTGAGATGAATCAATGGATAAAAGAGGGCAAGCTGCGCGCAGAAACGGTTGAGTCCTACAAGGGGCCCACACCGAGTATTCCTTGCAGGGATGGGGATCTGTTCGCAACCGCCGCAGGGTCCAGGGGTGGATGGGGTGATGTCCTGGAAAGGGATTATGACCTCATCCAGAACGACATCAAGTACGGCTGGATAACCAAGGAAACGGCCGAGACGGTGTACGGCGCGAGGGTCGACGAAGAGGGCCGTGTACAAAGGGAAGCGAGCGATCAACTCCGGCACGAAATGCGTGAAAGAAGGAAGCAAAGGTCCGTGGATGCCAAGGACTGGTGGATCCAGGAAAGACGGAAAGTACTGAAAAAGGACTGGCACGAAGATATTCGGAATATGTATTCCGACTGCCTGAAATACAAGAAATTCAGGGATGAGTTCACAGGCATGTGGCAGCTCCCTGAAGACTATAACATCGAGTGAGCGATCGTTCGGAGGGAATCATGAAACCGTCAGACACTGGCTTCTCGAAAGAGAATTTTGAGCTCCTCATCGATGGGAAGCTCCCTTGGGAGGAGGTCAAGAAGGCGATCCGACTGTCCCCCAAGGATGCGGATCGATTCGAGAAGTACATTGAAATACTCCAGGAAAAGATGCCCTGGGAGGACAGAATCCTCCTGCGCATCTCGGACCATCTCTACATCGTCGCCAAGCCCGGCGGGGAACGCGGCGTCACCGGAGGTGACAGGGGCGTCACCGAAGGTGACAGGGTCGTTAAGTGTGACTGCGGACAAGAATTCGGGGACTATCGAATCAACTGGAAATTGAGCTGTCGGGTTTACGTCCGCGCGACAGACGAAGCCATCGCAGAGGTGATCACGATTCCCGAAGCCCGTCACAATACGGACCTCGTTGAAATGAGGGAATTCTATTGCCCGGGATGCTATGCCCTGTTGGGGGTCGAAGTGGTGCCACCCGGGTATCCTCCCATATTCGAGATGTTTCCCGACCTGGACAGTTTCTACAGAGAGTGGCTCGGCAGCCCCTTGCAGGACGAACATCCGGACTGGTTTCAGGAAAGGACTTCCGAGAAGCCTGCAGCATGGATCAAGGAGGCGTAGATGACGGAAACAAAATACATCGTGGCACAAGACGCCGGCGGATCGATGACAGATTGCTTTCTCGTCGATACGAAAGGCAACTTTTCAACAGGAAAGTTTATTACACACCCTGAAGAAGAAAGAATAAGCTATTTGGGGTCCCTGAATGATGCGGCCGCCAAATGGAACATGGATACCAAGACGATCCACAAGAGTGCGATCTCTTCCACGTACACAGGCACGTCCATGATCAACATCCTCCTGACCCAGGGGGGAAGCAATGTGGGCTTACTGATAACCAGAGGGTTTGCCCATCTTCCGATCATCGAACGAGGGCTCACGTGGATCGGGCAGACCTATGAAGACATACTTCACCAGCAGCTTCACGAACATACGCCGTGGCTGGTTCAGCCCGAGAACATCAAAGAAGTCACGGAGAGAATCAATGTGGGCAGCTACTATATGCTGCACCATTCCTTTCCTGGAACGGTCATCATTCCCCTGCTCGAACAAGACGTGGTTCAAGGTGTGAACGAATTGCTTGATAATGGTGTAGAGATCATCTCGTGCTTGACCCTCGGGTCCTACACGAACCCGGTCCACGAGAATAGAATGGCCGAGATTGCGAAGGAGATCATAGCAGAACGTGGGCTGGAGACCCCAGTGATCACATCCAATGAGATGTGTTCCGTGCCGAACGAAACCGAGAGACTGAAGACCCTTCTCATCCAGTGCTACATTCAGGAAACGGCAAGACGGGCCCTGATCAGTGTCGAGGACGCGGCAAAAAAAGAGGGGTACGCCTACGATCTGATGACCCTTCTTGGATACGGTGCGGCTGCCACCGTACGCTACCCCAAGCTGGCTGAGGCCGTTGCCTCAGGGCCCACAGGAGGCCTTTTGGGGGGAAAGTTCATCTCTGAATTCTTGGATCGTCCCAACATGATTTGCTGGGATCTCGGGTGCACCACTTGTGATGTGGGGCTTATTGCGGGCGGCCTGTTGCCCGTGAATAAATCCCCTGAATTTGCAGCACACAAGGTGCGGATGCCCATGATCGCCATCGACTGCCTCGGGGCAGGCTGCAGTCACGTGGTAAAAGCGGATGCTGCCAGTGGGCGAATTACCATCGGCCCCGAAAGCGTGCGGGCCGATTTGGGCACCATGTACGCATCGGACGAAGTGACCATCGGGGATATCGATTTGACCCTTGGTTACGTGAATCCGGATTACTTTCTGGGCGGAACGATCCAGGTCAACCGTGAGCGAGCCAAAGAGGAGCTCACAAAACGGGTGGCCGAGCCTCTGGGCCAAGATGTATATGACCTCTCCCTGAAGATACTGGACCTCCTCCACGACAAGGTGGTCAACCACATAAACGGCATCATGTTGTCAAAGGGCTTGAACCCGGCGGAATTCACCCTCCTCGTCCATGGCGCGGCAGGTCCCTTGCACCTGTGGGGCGTAGAGAGGGGGATCCATTTCCAGGAGGTCCTGGTCGTGCCCTGGTCCGCGGTGTTTTCATCCTTCGGCGTCGCCGCTGCCGACTACTTCCACAGATATGACAAGGCCGTCACCTTCTTCCTTACCCCTGACATGGCCGATGACGTCAAGCTCATGCAGGGCAACGTATTGAGTCAAACCTGGGCTGAACTGGAGGAACGGGGCTATCGGGAACTGGAGGAAGAAGGGTTTCCACGGGATCAGATCAGCTTCCGACACGGTATTTCCTGCAGATATGTGGGCCAACTGTCGAACTGGGAGGTGCCTGTGGAGGTTGGGCGGGCGGAAACACTGGAAGACCTGGACAAAATAATCCATGCCTTTGAAGCAAACTACACGAACATCTACCCCTCCGGCGCTCGGTATCCAGAGGCAGGCTATCAAATAACCGAAATCTACGTGGAGGCGGCGGCGGAGAAACCGAAGCCGGCAATTCACGACTATCCTCTGCAAGGTGAGGCGCCGCCTGAGAAGGCTCACAAGGGGAAACGAGAAGCATTCTTTGACGGGGAGTGGATTCCCTTTGACCTGTACGAGCAGGATCTGCTCGAGGCAGGCAACCGAATCGACGGCCCTGCCATCATCGAACACACACAAACAACCTTTCTCATTCCACCCCAGAACTACGTGGAACTGGATGAGTACAAGTTCATGCGCTACAAGAGGAAGTAGACCGACAGACAGCGGCCCACTTTACGTCATTCCCGCGAAGGAGGGTGTCGATCCATTGAGAATCTCTACCTCTCTGTCATTCCCGCCCCCGCCTAAAGATTGCGGGGGCAGGCTCCGGCGGGAATCCAGTGGCCTCAGGAGCTTAGGGATCCCCGCCTTCGCGGGGATGACGGTAAATAGGTGCTTTTCAACAGCCTCCCGGGCGAGAACCCAGTAGCCTCGGAGCTCGAAGCAAGGGCGGCAAACGGAGACGACAAAATGACAGGCTCTTCCAGGAAAAGCGGTCGGTTCAAGAACCTTCTCTCCCCCATCAACATTGGCAGCGTGCAACTGAAGAACCACATGTACAAACCCGCAGCGGGAACCAAGCTTTTCAAAGACAGCGACGGCTACGTCACCGAAACGGGGATGCTCCTTTACGAAGCGTGGGCAAAAGGGGGTGTCGGATGTGTCGTGGTCGAATCCCCTGCCATTGCCGACGAACTGAGTGTGGACACCATCGGGAAGTACGCCATCAACGACGACAAATTCATCCCGGGCTTGACACAGCTCGCCGATCGCATACGCAAACACGACTCCATTGGCTTCCTTCAGCTCTACCACGCCGGCCAATGGCACCTGAAGGACATTACAGGGTTGACCCCTGTCTCTTCATCAGCCCACCCGCCCATATCCGAGTTTGCCAGTGTGGGAGACTTGAAGACCCTTGTCACCCAAGCCCCTTGTGAAGAGTTGTCCATCGAGAAGATCGAGATCATCGAACAGCAGTTCATCGACGCGGCCGAGCGGGGCGCAAAAGCCGGTTTTCACGGTGTAGACGTGAACGCCGGGGCAAACCATCTGCTCGCCAGTTTCGTGTCCCGGCACTGGAACTCCCGTACGGATCGATACGGATGCGACACCTTTGAGAACAGGACTCGCATCGTGGTCAACATTATCAAGGGCATCAAGAAGAAGCTGGGGGATGACTACCCGGTGATGGTGACCATGAACGCCCTGGAAAACGGGATGGAAGGGGACGGCATCACCCTGGAAGATTCGGCTAGAATCGCAAGAATCTACGAAGATGCGGGTGCCAATGCCCTCCAGGTCAGGGTCTACGAGATCTACAATCGCGCCTGCTACTGGCTGGAACAGTACTACTACCCGGAGAAGCGCGACCCCCTTCCGCCCGGCCTGGACTTTCGTCACAAGGGAGTGGGGGCCTTCAACCAGGTGGCAGCGGCAACCAAGCAGGCCGTCTCCATCCCGGTCATGACCCCTGGAAAATGGGATTTTCACCTGGATTTCGCGGAAAAGATGATCCGGGAAAAGCATGTCGACATCGTGGGTATCGTGCGCGGCCTGTTCGCCGATTGCGAGTTGCCCAACAAGGTCGCCCAGGGAAGACAAGAAGATATCGCTCCCTGCACGGCCTGCCTGACGTGCCTCACGGGGGGCATGTTCCCGGTCCGCTGCAGGATCAACAAGTTCCTTGGTGGAGAGACCGAGTACTTCACCTATCCGAAGCTGGCGAAAAAGAAGAAGGTTCTCGTAGCCGGGGCCGGGCCTGCCGGTCTCGAGGCAGCCAGGGTGTCTGCGTTGAGAGGCCACGAAGTGGTTCTCTATTCGAAGGAGACATTCCTGGGCGGCCTCATGAACATGGCCAACATCGTCAAGGGAACCTATCCGGAAGATGTCCGGAAGATCGTGAAGTACTTCACTGTGCAGTTGGACAAGCTGAATGTAAGAATCGTCAAGGGAAAGGAGGTAACGTCCGGCATCGTGGAAAGCGAAAAACCGGACGTTGCCATCCTTGCAACCGGCGCCCTTCTCTCCGACAAGGTTGTCCCCGGTGCTGATCACAAGATCGTCGTAAGTGATCTGCTCCTTCGCGGGATTTCGAATTTCGGTTTACGGTTCGTCTCCCCTGCCGCACTCAGCAGACTCACGGAGTTCTGGATGCCCATCGGAAGATCGGTGCTCATCATGGGCGGGGACATCAAGGGCCTTCAATTGGCCGAATTCCTCCTGAAACGCGGCAGAAAGGTGACGATCGTCACCGATGAAGCGCCTGACAAGTGGGGCGAGGGATTGCCCAACCTGAACAACTACAAGCTGAACGTGTGGTTTGCCCGGAAGGCGAAGGACATCGAAATCATCCGGGGTGTTCAGTACCGGGAAATCACGGCGAAGGGTCTGGTCATTACAACAACGGATGGAGAAGAGAGGATGTTGAACGCGGATTCGATCATGCCTGTCTTTCCTTTGCGGGCCGATGAGGCTCTCTATCAAACCTTGCAGGGAAAGGTCCCCGAGGTGTTTGCCATCGGGGCCAGCAAGAACCCGAAGGCTCTAATCGTCGATGCGATTGCCGATGCATCTGAAGTCGCATCCTCCATTTAGTAGACTCAGCCTGTCAGTGGGGTAATGACAGATGGTGTAGCCAAGGGATTCCCGCTTTCCTGGGAGTGACAGGGCTGAAATCACAGATCAGAAAGGATCAGAATCATGGATGAGACCCGAACAGTGGCGGAATGGATCGTCAACGCAAAATATGGAGATTTTCCACAAGAAACGATCGACTGTGCGAAAGGCCTTCTCCTAAAGACCGTCACCGGTATGGTCATCGGATCCAGGGAGCCTATCGGAAAAACCATAACCAATTACCTTTCCCGCACAGCAGGCCCCCCCGTGGCAGGCGTCACGGGCGGCGCCTTTCGCACGACCGTCGAGGATGCCGCGTACGCCCACGGCGTCTTTGCACACGCATCCGAACTGGAAGACGACGAATTCCCCCCCACGGGAGACGGACACGGAAATTACTGGTCTTTCCCCGCCATTCTCTCCCTTGCGGAGGAT
>JAQYVQ010000179.1 GCA_030145435.1 Syntrophobacteria bacterium
GCCAACGGGCTCATGTCCCTGGGCCTGAAGAAGGGGGACGTGGCCGCCTTTCTCTCGACGAACCGGGCCGAGATCGTGGAGATCTATTTTGCCCTGGCCAAGACGGGGATCATCGGCATTCCCCTGAACTACCGGCTCGCCCCGGTAGAGATGATCGAATTGATGAACCACTGCGGGGCCCAAGCCCTCCTGTTCGATCCCTGGTTTCCCGAGGTGGCGGGTCAGATACGTGAGGCGCTCCCGGATATCGCTTACTTCGTGGGCATGGGCGAGGACGTTCCCGGATTCGCCGTGGACTACGAGGAGCTGGTCGGCAAATCGTCCTCCGAGGAACCTGACGTGGAGATCTCGGAAGAGGACATTCAGTACCTGAACCTGACCTCCGGTACAACGGGCCTGCCCAAGGGCTATTTCCTCACCCACTACAACAACGCCACCGCCTTCATCATGGCCATGCTGCACGACGTGACCCGCGAGGACGTGATCCTCACCGCCTTCCCGATCTTCGGGAGGGTCGGCTTCGCCTGGTGCGGGATCGGCATGTACACCGGCGCCCGAAACGTGATCCACCAGTTCCAGGCCCAGAAGATGCTCGAGCTGATCGAGTCCGAGAAGGTAACGATCTCCAACTGGGTCCCCACGATGGCCAGCTTTGCACTCTCCTTTCCTGAAGTGGACGAGCGCGACCTGAGCTCGCTGCGTGCCCTGGTCTTTGCCGCGGCCCCCCTTGCCCCGAGCCTGCAGCAGGAGGTGAAGAGGCGCATCTGCCCGAACATCTACGAGTACTATGGCCTGCAGGAAACCGGGATCCTCACGCAGCTCGGGCCCGAGGAAAAGGAGAGGAAGCCCGATTCCGTGGGCAAGGTCATCTTCTCCGCCGAGGTGCGCATCGTCGACACCCAGGGCAAGGACGTCCCCGTGGGCGAGGTAGGCGAGATCATCGGCAGGGTGCCCACCGCCACGGCAGGCTATTTTCAGAATGAAGAAAAGACCCGGGAGGTATTCCGGGACGGGTGGGTCCACACGGGAGACCTGGGGAGATTCGATGAAGAAGGGTTCCTGTATCTCTCCGGCAGGGTCAAGGACATGATCATCTCCGGCGGTCAGAACGTCTTCGCCGTGGAGGTGGAGGCGACGCTGCTCAGTCATCCGGACGTAGCCGACTGTGCGGTCATCGGGCTGCCGCACGACATCTGGGGAGAGCTGGTCACGGGTGTGGTGGTCAAGGCGCCGGAGGCATCGGTCACAGAGGAGGAGCTGATCGCCTACTGCAAGGAGAGGATCGCGGGCTTCAAGGTGCCCAAGAAGATCCTCTGGACGGATGCACCCCTTCCCCGAACCCCCACCGGCAAGGTGACCAAGTTCGTTCTGGTCGAGCAATATTCAAGCAAGTAACGCAGGAGTCGAAATGTCTTCCGAGCAAGTGATCTGTCAGACCAAGGGCCCGGTGTCGTGGATGACCCTCAACCGGCCTGAGGTACTGAACGCCTTCAACACCGAACTCGGCAAGCAGGCCCTGGAAGCCCTTCGCCGGGCACTGGCGGACGACCGGACCCGGGTCGTGGTGCTCACGGGAAACGGCAGGGCCTTCTCGGTAGGGGCAGACGTAACCGAACCCGGAACCGACCCCAACCCGGCGAAGCGCATCGACATCATGGCCACCATCGCGCACAAGGCGATCGCCGAGATCCGGCAGGCGGACAAGCCGGTCATTGCAGCGATCAATCAACTGGCAGCCGGCTACGGCACCGCGTTGGCCCTGGCGTGCGACATCCGTGTGGCCACCGAAACGCTTCGGCTTCACTATGCCTACTCCCTCATCGGCCTCACAGGCGACGGAGGCGTCAACTATTTCCTCCCGAAGATGGTCGGGATCTCCAGGGCCCTCGAGATCGCCCTCACGGGGGAGCCGATCTGCGAGGAGGAAGCGAAGCGAACCGGTATGGTGAGCAGATTCTTCCCGGAAGAGACCTTTCTCGAGGAAACCCAGGCCCTGGCGGAAAAGATCGCTGCCGTCCCTCCAAAGGCGGCAGCCGCCATCAAGGCGATGATGTACGCGTCCCAGAATGCGGATCTCCTCACTCATCTTGCGACAGAAAAGGCCTTCCTGACCGAAAGGGCCGGGGCACCGGAGTTCCTGGACCTCATCCGGAAATTCCAGAAATGACAACGCCCCCCCCAATGGGTCTCCAAGAACACATCATTGTCGTCACTCGCGAAAGCGGGAGTCCCTAAGCACTCGGTGCCAATGGATTCCCGCCTCCGCGGGAATGACGGCGAAGCGGGGGCATGGTTCTTGCTTTATTTACCCCCAAAAGATAGTCTTTCGGGATTCCGGGAACTATCGACGCGCGAATTCTTCTAACCAATTTAAATCCTTAGCGTGGAATCAGGGCAGGCGATGTCCTCAGCGGATTACAAAATCGTTCCCCATGGGCGTCACATAACACGGCGACGTGTTCTCCAGTGGGGCGCTGTGGGCCTGTTCTCGGCCGCCGTCCCGGACCTGGGATTTGCACGGGGTCGGAAATTCTGCTTGCCGGAAAGGTCCCTCTCCTTCTGCAACACCCACACGGGAGAAGAGCTCGAGGTGGTCTACTGGTCCCGGGGCAAGTACCGGAAACAGGCCCTGGCCGACATAGACCACATCCTGCGGGACCACAGGACGGGAGAGGTCAAGGCCATCAACACCCGGCTCCTGGATCTGGCGCATGACCTTGGAGAACGTCTCGGCAATCAAGGCCCCTTCCACATAATCTCCGGATACCGCTCTGCGAAAACGAACGCCCTCCTGCGTGCCGCTGGTCACGGCGTGGCCGGCAAGAGCCTCCATCTCCAGGGCAAGGCCCTGGACGTCCGAATGCCGGGCACCGACCTTCCGGTGGTACACCGCGCGGCCGTCGACCTGAAAGGCGGTGGGGTGGGTTACTACCCGGGTCCGGACTTCGTCCACATCGATGTGGGGCGGGTCCGTTACTGGTAGCGGAGCGGCCCCTCCCCGAGCGCTCTATCCAGAGGTCCATCCCGACCGTACACATCCGGGCGAAAATGAAGTGTGCCCTCCCGATCGACCCAGGCCGTCCAGTAGAGGACATGGACGGGAATCGGCTCCGGGAGCCAAACGATTCGGTTCGTCCCGCTCTCGATAGCGGAAAGGATCTCTTCCCGCGTCCACTCCGGGTCGCTTCGCAGTACGTAGACCGCCAGATCGATCGGGCCTTCGACGCGTATGCAGCCGGAGCTGAAATCGCGCTGGTTTCTCTTGAACATGTTGCGCGAAGGCGTGTCGTGAAGGTAGACAGCAAACTTGTTCGGGAACATGAACTTCACCCGACCCAGTGCGTTCGCGGGCCCTGCATCCTGACGAAGCTTGAAGAAGAAGTTGTGCTCGGTGATGCTCGACCAGTCGATCGTTTCCCGAGGGATCTCCGGGGCGAATTCCTCCCAGTTCTCGAAAACACGAATCCCCCGCCGATCCAGGTAGCCCGGGTCTTTCTTGATCTTGGGCAGGATGTCCCGGACGGCGAGCTTGTGCGGGATGTGCCAGTACGGGTTCAGGACCAGGTAGGTCATCTTACCGCTCATCACCGGCGTGCGTCTCGCCTTTTTGCCCGCCACGACCCGCATGGCGAGCACGCTCTCCCCCTCTTCCACAACCTCCAGGAAGAAATCGGCCGTGTTGACCAGGATATATCTCCTTCCAAGATCATCAGGGAGCCAACGCCATCTTTCCATGTTGATCTCGATCTGACGGATCCGGTCCTCCACAGGCACGTTGAGTACAGCCAGCGTTGCAGGACCGATCTCGCCGTCCATCACCAACCCGTGTCTGCCTTGAAACCGGCGAACCGCTTGCTCCACGTGGCCATCGAGAATCTCCGGGTCTGCTCCTTCGCTTGTACCCAGATCTCCCGAAGCGATCAGCCGGGCGCGCAATGCGGTCACGCGCGGGTCCCGTTCGTCCGCGTGCAGGGTCGGCCCCGCCGGTACGGGCGGCCAGCCGTCTCGCTCGGCGATCGCCCTGTATTCCTGGAGGGTTTCTCGAAGACTCGCGTACGCAGGATATTCCGGCAGGAGCCCTTCCAGGGCCCGGTGCACCTCCTTCTTCTCCAGGGCTGTCTGCAGGATGCCGGCCAGGTCAGCTTCCCGGCTCTTCAGCAACCATCTTGTGTGGGTTGTCTCCGGATCCACGCGACCGGACAACAGGTGGGAACCATAGATGAGAAAGGCGTCCGTAAGCAGCAGGTCGAAATCGGACAGGCCCACCACTCCCACCGGCCTTCCGGCGACGCGGGTCTCTTCGACAGCCGCCAGGAGGGCCTCGATCGTCGCGAGATGGTAGACATCAGGCGTCAGGCCTTCGAGGGAACACCCGTGAATCGAATCCACCAGATCCTTTGCCTGTACGAAACGGCCCTCCCGGTCCATCCACGCGGGCTGAAAGTCGCGGTTCTTGTAGAAACGGGCAAGCACGGCCTGCCCGCACAGGGCCTCCTTCCGGCAGAAGGACTGTTCCTGCCGCTCCGGCTGGGACAGTCTTCTCTTCAGCTCGACACTCACCTGTTCCGTCAAGCTCTCCGCCGAGGCGCTTTCCCTCCCGGCAGACAGCCCCAACCCGGCGAACTGGATCGAGATCAGAACGATCCAGGGCCAGGCATGTTTCGCAGACAGCAACGACATCCCGTTCGCCTCAAGAGGAGGCGCTCTTTTCCACCCCCTCGAGAAAGTGAAGAAAAATATACTCTTACCTTTCATTATTCTATCAGATCTAGGACTTCATCGCGATTTGTGATAGTACAAAGAACTCCAGTCTGAAGAAGGAGGTCTTGTTCTGGCAAATCAAGTGAACAGAGATGCCCTGAAGGAGTGCTTTCGCGGCGCCCTGCTCGGCACCATGGTGGGAGATGCCCTGGGCATGCCGGTCGAGGGCATGTCCAACTCCGTGATCCGTGCCCGCTACGACCTCGTGACGGAGATGCTCCCGGGGCGGCTGGGGCGAGGCACGTACACGGACGACACAGAGATGATGATCGGGCTCGCCGAGGCTCTGCTGGACACGCCGGGGCGGTTGGACGCGCATCAAGTGGCTGCCCGCTTCGCCGAGAACTTCAACCCGGATCGTGGGTACGGAGGAACCACGCAGAAGATCCTCTCGGCAATACGCGAAGGTATGCAATGGCAGGTTGCTACCGAGACACACGCCCTGCCCGGGGGCTCGTATGCGAACGGGGCCGCCATGCGCGTCGCTCCGATTCCACTCGCCTTCTATCGAGATGCCAAAGCCACAGTCCAGGCCGCGGCACAGCAAGCGGCGATCACGGGCCATACCCACCCGATCGGACGAATCGGGGCATGCCTCCAGGCGATCGCGGTTCGCTGGGCGATCTCGAGCAGGGCCCAAGGGGCAGAACTGGATGCGAAGTCCTTCCTGAAGAACCTCAAGCTGGCCGGCCCGAAGGAGTTCGTGGATGCGCTCGGGTGGATCGTGGAAAACCTTGCCGCGTCCCCGGAGGAGGCCGCCAACCACCTGGGAACGGGCGCCCAGGCTTCCTGCTCCGTCTCCGCCGCCCTCTGGGCGGTCCTATCCTCGCCAGAAG
>JAQYVQ010000192.1 GCA_030145435.1 Syntrophobacteria bacterium
GTGTGCTTCAACTTCTCCGGCAGGTAGACCTCCAGCACGTGATTCAGGCCGTGGGCCGCAAAGGCCTGTTGCTCCACGCGCACACCCATCTCCAGCATGTGCTCGAGAGACTTCTGCCAGGAAGGATGGCTCTTGATGAAGGGATCGTTCTTGAGGGCGTCCCGTGCGCGCTTGATGTCCACCTCCTTGAGGGGATGGGTCGGGAGCTTGTAGTCGAGTATATCCTGAGGGGTCACGCCGAGGAAGGTTACCTTCGGCACGCAGAAGTACTCGTTGATGTGCGCCGCATTCCCGGAGCCGACCTTGAGGGTCCGGTAGATGTTGCAGTACCCGTAAGGGTCGCCGTCCATGAATGCGTAGACGGGCAATTTGCACGTATCGCTCAGCCTTCGGATGAAACGCCGGCACGCACGGGTGGGCACCCCGCCGAGTGAGATCAGGATGCAGTTGTACTTTGCCCAGAACCGGTGCTTCACGAGCCGCTGGAACATACCGGCCGTCTCGATGGCCAGGATGAACCGGGCCTTGGTCTCGAAGCCCAGCTCCTCCACAGAGATCGGGATCGAATAGGCGCCGGACCCGAAGCGTGTGCAATCGATCCGCAGGACCTTCTCCGTGCCCGGGTCCTTGTCCTTGATGACCAGCCTGCCTGCAACATCGCCCCCCTTTTCCTCGGGGATGAAACCGAGTTGCTCACGGTTGACCAAGAAGAAGGCTTCCACGTCGTCCATGATGGAATCGGATTCATCCTGCTCGAGGAAGCGGGCTTCCCCCCAGTTCTTCGAGATGTAGTACATCTCCCGCTTCGTTGCGATCTCCTTGGTGTCCACCAGGGTCTTCGAGGTGGCGATCATCTTGAGGGTCTGCGCAAAGGTCTTCACCGTGTTGACCGTCAGGGTCCGTGCCTTCCGCTTCTTGCCCAGGGCAAAGAACCCTTTCCGGCGGCTGTATTGAACATTCTGCAACGACCGAACCGGAAGCTGGAGGGAGGGCTTTCGGGCCCCCATGATGTCCTTCTGGATCTGTTCGGCACTGCTTCGGATCCGTTTCGTCAACACGCTCATTGCCGGCTCCTTTCCAAGAGGTCCTTGAGCTTGTTCTCCAGACGCGTCCGCTTCGTCTGGTTGAAGGACAGGATCTCCTGCAGAGCTTCCCCGATGGTCGGGATGTACTTCTCGATGTAGGATCGTTTCCTCTCCGCCTCGGTCTCCCGCTTGCGGCGCTTGACAAACAGACCCAGCTTCCTTCCGCACTCCTGCAGGGCCAGGCGTATCTCGCGAACGATTTCATCGTAATCCGCCACCGCCTCCTTGCTCTCCGAGGTGAAGGGGACCCAAACGGAGGCTACGTGCACGAGGAGGACCGCAGGCCCGCTCGGCAGGGCGCCCTTGCTCTGGGAAAGCCCGTATGAGCGCCAGTCGGTCCGGACCACGGCGTTGCTGATCGCGCATGCGGACTGCTGAAACAACAGGGGAACGCGGTTGGCAAACCGGACCAGGGTGACGAGCTGGTCCGCGGGCAGGTCGCCCCCATAGGCGAGCCCCGCCTCCACGAGAAACGGGTTGCCTCGATACACGCTCGGCCTGCGCGATACGGCGGTGTAGAAGTCCGCCTCCACCTGTTCGCCCAGGCTCTGTAAAATCAGGGGTTCGCCGATGGGAGACAAACAGTCTGTCGGCGGGGCCATCAGCTTGGTCTGGCCCATGGCGGCGTACAGACGTTCAACCTCTTCGGGCCGGAGCAGGTGGCACTTCGCATCCTTCTTGAGATCCCCTTGAGCGATAATCTCCTGGGCGGCACGAGGACTGACCCGGCAGAAGGCATCGGAAAGGAAGCCGGCCAGGCGTCTCCCCTTTGCCGCCTTGAGCAGGGTCTGCAGGACCCCGAGTTCCACGCCGTTTGGGTGCGGCTTGATTTCCTTCGGCTCTTCGGGCAACTGGTCCACGACCCGCGCAAACCGCATCTCCTCCCCCTTGGGGGGAAGGTAACGGATGTCCACGTGCGGGTTCGCGAGGGCCGCTTGTTGGAGGTAGGCGTCCACGGAATGCCGGCCCTTCTGGTACCGCCCCTCCAGCTCGATTTCCACCCGGGTGCCCCTGGCCGGGTGATCCCATTCTGCTTCCGACTCCTTGAGGATGATCGGCTGGTTCTTCTGGGTGTCGATCTGGATCTCATAGTAGTGGGCCGGTCCGCCCGGTCGGGAACGGGACGTGATGGCCACCGGCTTGCCGGTCGTGAGCTGCCCATACATGCCGGCCGCTGAGATGCCGATGCCCTGCTGTCCCCTCGTCTGTTTGAGGGCATGGAATTTCGACCCGTAAAGGAGCTTGCCGAAGATCTTGGGTATCTGGGCCCGTACGATTCCGGGTCCGTTGTCCTCTACGATGATCCGGATGCGGTCCTCTGCCACCTCCCGGAGCTCCACCGAGATCTCGGGCAGCCGTCCTGATTCCTCACAAGCGTCCAGCGAGTTGTCCACCGCCTCTTTGACGGCTGCGAGCAGGGCACGCCGGGGGTTGTCGAAGCCGAGAAGGTGCCGGTTCTTCGTGAAGAACTCGGAGACAGAGATCTCCCGCTGGCGCAACGCAAGATCCTGGGCCGTGGCCGCCCTCTTGACCGCCTTGCCTTTCTTCAGCTGCCCATCTCCGGCCACCTTCTTCATCTCTTTCGGGGCCGAGGGCGCTTTTGCTTTCCCCTTTCCAGAGGCTCTGCCCCCCGCCACCTT